>JBBSES010000301.1:0-6107 GCA_038239465.1 Gemmatales bacterium | reverse complement strand
GGCAATTTCATCGGCACCGACGCCTCGGGATTGCGGCCTCTCGGCAACGCCTTCGGCGGAATCTTCCTCAATAATTCCAATGGCAATGTCATCGGTGGCTCCGCCGCGGGACAGGGCAACGTCATTGCCGGCAACGGCGTCAGCGGTGGCGATGGCATTCTTATCAATAATGAGGGATCGTTTAATAATACCGTGCAGGGCAATTTCATCGGCCTCAACGCCGCCGGCGCGGCGCTCGGCAATACGGGCGCCGGCATCGACGTGGTGGGTTCCAGCGACAATACCATCGGTGGCTCCCTTCCGGGCGAAGGCAACGTCATCGCTGGCAATACCGGCGATGGCGTTCTTCTCAACGGCTCGTATTCCAACCTCCTGCAGGGCAATTTCATCGGCACCGACGCCAGCCGCCTTTTGGCCCTGCCCAACGGCGGCGTCGGCGTCAATCTGGTGAGTTCCGGAGACAATACCATCGGCGGCACCATGCCCGGCGAGGGGAACGTCATCGCCGACAACACCGGCGTCGGCATCCGCGTCGATACCGGAGTCGGCAACCAACTCCTCGGCAACGCCATCTTCGCCAATATGGGGGGCGGCATCGTCCTGGAAAACGGCGGCAACAACAACCAGCCAGCGCCGGTAATCACCGGCGTCGCCCTGACCGGCAATACCGTCACGATCTCCTGGACGCTGGATATCGACCCGCAAGAAGTGATAGATTTCGGGACGATTTCGCGTCACATCGAATTCTTCAGCAATACCGTCGCCGATTCAATGGGCCTCGGCCAGGGGCAACGCTATCTCGGTTCCTTCACGGCCGTGTTTAGTAATATGTCTGGGCACGCCCAGGGCGATTTCCCCTACCTGCTCTCAGACCTCAGCCAACTCGTTTTCACGGCCACCGCGACCGCCTTTACACCGCCCGATACGTCGATGTTTTCCAACGCCGTTCCCCTACCCACCGCCGATCTCGCCGTCGCGGTCATCGTGGACGATCCGACGCCGCGCGAGGGGCAGACTGTCACGTACACGATTCAAATCGTCAACAACGGGCCGGACGCGGCGAGCGGTATTCAGGTCGGCGCCCGCTTGCCGTCGGGCGTGGCCTTCGCCAACGCGGCGCTTGGCCAGGGCAGCTACGACCCGCTCACGGGGATATGGAGCGTCGGCGGTTTGGCCGTCGGCGCCTCGGCCATGCTGCGACTTCGAGGCGTCGTGCAACCCGGCACCAGCGGTACCGTAATCGTCGATACGGTAACGATCCTGGGTTCGACGCCGTTCGACTTCAACTCACTTAACGATACGGCGTCGGTGGCCATCGCCCCGCGCCCGCCCGATTTGCCCGCGCCGCCGGCCGATATCGTCGCCGCGATAGCGACGATTGTGCCCGTAGTGCCGCCGCCCTTCGTGCCGGGCGACGGCATCCCGCCGGCCTCGCTGATTCAGGTGTTGGGGACGAGCAACACGCGGTCGCGTCAGGGGTTCGATTTCTTCCTCGATATCGATTTGCCGCGCCTGGCCGTCATCAACAGCATCGCCACATTGACCCTAACGGCCCCTTCGGCGACGGCCGAGTTCGGGTTTCGGCCACCGACCAGCCGGGCCAACTCGTCGGGCTCCATCATGGGCACCATCTTCGAGGACACCAACGGCGACGGTCTCCGGCAGATCGACGAGGTGCCGCTCGAAGGCATGGGCGTCTTCCTCGATGTCGGCAATACCGGCGAGTTCGACGGCACGCAGCCGATGTCGCTCACCGACAGCAACGGCCAATTCCACTTCGAGGGGCTGGCCCCTGGCACCTACAAGGTCCGCGTGGTAACCCATCACTTCTTCGCCGTTAGCGCGCCGGAGAAGAAGATCCACGAGGTGACGGTGGCCGCCGACGGCAGCGTCTCAGTTGTCTTCGGCTGCAAACCGCTGCGGCCGCGTTCCGTCGTCAACGTCCGTCCCGAGGCGCCGCGGCCGCCGCGCCTCCCCTCCGAAGGCGAAGCGCCGAACCGAGACCGGCCTGGCCCCGACGAAGCAGCGGAGCCGCCCCCGGAATAGCGGTGCGTCCAGGCTTCCCGCCATGGGGGCGCCGAATATGAGAGCAGGCATGAAGCGATTCTTGTGGCTCCTCGCGTTTATCGCCGTCGTGCCGCTGATCTATCTATTGACGCCTCTCTACAAAGCCTGGGTGATCGATAGGCCCGCCGCGCGAGAAGAGAGGCCATTGTCGATGACCCCGGAGCAAGCCTCGGCATTCGCTCAGCTTGCCCTCAAGGGGCTGCGGCGCGAGTATCCCAACAAGCCCGATCACGTCCTCAACGAGGCCGGCGACGCCAGGACGCCGCGCGCGTTGCACCCTGCCTTTTACGGCTGCTTCGACTGGCATTCGTCGGTGCATGGCCACTGGATGCTGACGCGGCTGCTGCGTCGGTTTCCCGCCTTGCCCGAGGCGAAGCGCATCCGCGAGGCTTTGGCCGAACACCTGACGGCCGAAAACCTGCGCGCGGAAGCGGCTTATTTCGCGCAACGGGGCCGGCAATCGTTCGAGCGCACCTATGGCTGGGCCTGGCTGCTGAAACTGGCCGAGGAACTGCACGGCTGGAACGACGCCGACGGCAAGCAGTGGTCCAAAAATATACAACCGTTGGCCGATACCATCGTCGCCCGCTATCTGGATTTCTTGCCGCGCCAGCATTACCCGATCCGCACCGGCGTGCATCCGAACACGGCCTTTGGTCTGGCCTTCGCCCTCGATTATGCTCGGACGACCGACAACCAACCGCTGCGCGACCTTGTCGTGGAGCGAAGCCGGGCTTATTTCCTGGCGGATGCCGCTTACCCGGCCGCGTGGGAGCCGGGCGGCGAGGATTTCTTCTCGCCCAGCTTGATGGAAGCCGACTTGATGCGCCGCGTGCTTCCGCCGACCGAGTTTGGCCCGTGGCTGCGCCGCTTCCTGCCCGACCTGGCGAAAGGCGAACCGAAGGCGATCCTGTCGCCCGCGGTCGTCAGCGATCGCGCCGATCCGAAGATCGTCCACCTCGACGGCTTGAACCTGAGCCGCGCGTGGTGCATGCGCGACGTGGCCGCCGCGTTGCCGAAAGACGATCCCGGTCGCGCCGTATTGGGCGAAGCGGCGGCGCGGCACGCGGAAGCCGGCCTGGCGCACGTGGCCAGCGGCGACTATGCCGGCGAACACTGGCTCGCTTCGTTCGCGGTTTATCTCCTATCGGCGCCCGCACCCCCATAAACTCGTCTTTCCGTCATCCGTGTACCCCTAGCTATAATGATGCCGTCGAAGTGAGAGCCGCCTCTTATCTCGAGGGCTTGAAGCATGGCCACGACCACTGACGTTCCCGCCGTCCGCAAAACCGGCTGGCTGCGCTTTCGCTTCCCCTATCTAGTATTGCTCCTGGCGGCGGTCGTCATCGCCGTGGCCTGGTGGCTGCCGTTCGAGGAGATGGAGCGCATGAAGCGCGTCTTCATCACCGAACTGGCCATCATGGTTAGCGCGTTGACGGTCCTCCTCTGGTTCGTCGGCTTTTCGGGCGCGAGTTGGCCCGTGCGGTTGCTCGGGCTGGCCCTTGTGCCCATCGCCTATCTGGGTTCCGTGCGCGAGTTCCACTTCGATGGCGACATGGTGCCGGTGGTGCAATGGCGCTGGCAGGCGACGACCGATGACGTACTCGATGCCCACCGCAAGAATCAGGGGACGGCCGACGCACCGGCCCTGCCGCCCGCCGAGGCGACCGACTTTCCCGAGTACCGCGGCCGCAAGCGCGACGGCATCGTCATCGGGCCGACGCTCAGCCGCGACTGGCAAACCAAACCGCCCGCGGGACTTTGGCCCAAGCAGCCGATCGGCGGCGGCTTCGCGGCCTTCGCCGTCGCCGGCCCGCTGCTCGTCACCATCGAGCAACGCCGCGACAAGGAAGCCGTCGTCGCCTATGACGCCGTCACGGGCAAGCAGCGCTGGCAGCACGAATACGACGCCAACTTCAAGGAGGCGCTCGGCGGTCCCGGCCCCCGCGCCACGCCGACCATCGCCGACGGCATGGTCTATTCTCTCGGCGCCACGGGCAATCTGGTCTGCCTCGACGCCGCCACGGGTGAGAGGCGTTGGGCCGTCAATATCCTCGAAGACAACGACAACATTCCCTGGGGCATGAGCGGCTCGCCCCTCGTTTACGACAAGGTCGTCGTCGTCAACTCCGGCTGCCAGCGCGAGGGCGTGACGGGTCGCGGCCTGGTCGCCTACGACCGGGCCACCGGCCAACAAGTATGGCAAGCCGGCGACGGCAAGGCGGGCTACAGTTCGCCCATGCTGGCGACGCTCGGCGGCGGGCGGCAGGTATTGATCCTGGACGGCGAAGCGCTCGCCGGCCACGACGCCGCCGACGGCCGTGAGTTGTGGCGCTTCCCCTGGCCGACGCATCAAAATATCAACGTCGCCCAACCTCTCGTCATCGACGGCGATCGCGTCTATATCTCCTCGGGCTACGGCCACGGCGGCGCCCTGTTGCGCATCGAGAACGCGCAGGGTCAATGGACGGCGACGCCCGTCTGGCAAAACCTTAAGCTGCGCTGCAAGTTCACCAGCCCGGTCTTGTATCGGGGCCATATCTACGGCATCGACGAGGGCCTCTTGACCTGCCTCGACGTGGAGACCGGCAAGCAAAAATGGCGCGACGGCCGTTACGGGCACGGCCAACTGCTTCTCACCGGCGACCTGCTCGTCATCCTGGCCGAGGACGGCAAGCTGGCCCTGGTCGAAGCAACGCCCGAAGGCCACCGCGAGTTGGCCAAGATGCCCGCCCTGGAAGGCAAGACCTGGAACCTGCCGGCCCTGTCGCGGGGGATCGTCTACCTGCGCAACGACCACGAAATGGCGTGCTTCGACTTGAAATAGGGGAGCCAACCATGACCGAGGTCGGGGATTTCCGCGCATGGCGACCCGACAAATGGTGCGATGACGGGTTCCGCAAGCCGAAGTAGCAGTCGTCTCGCTACCGCCAGAACTGTCCGCCTTTCCCAGCGAAGACGCATACATTACCGACGTACCCTTTTCTTGGGCACGGCTTCCCTTACCGGAGATGCATCATGGCGGACGACGCTCAGGTTCCGTATGTCGATGACATCGTCGTGCTGGCCGTCAAGGTCGTCGGCGACGTGGGCGGCAATTTCACCGAATACGCTCGCAAGGTCCTCCAGGATCCCAACACTCAACGCGATTTGCAGAAGGCGCTTTACGAAGTCGCCCGGCAGCAGCACGGCGTCTTCGCCGGGCAGCCCTCCAACGATCCGGCGAAGGACGCGGGAGCCGTGGCGACCAAGGTGGCCGAGACGATCAAAGGTCCGATGCTGGACGCCATCAAGAAGTCGCCCAGCGTGCAAAGCCTGATGACCGCCGTCGGCAAACTGGGCGACGCCGCCAAGAACAAGCCGCTTGGCGTCTTCCTCGACAACGCCAGCACGACCATTTTCCTCGTTGGCTTCGGGGCGTCGCTGGTCGGCATCGCCACGATTTACGAGATCAAGACCGGCACGCCCATCACCAACGCCGCCCTGAGCCTGCTCGATAGCACGCAGGTAAAAGTGTTGGGCCTAACCTTCGAGCTAGGTCAAATCCGCGTCGATTACGCCAAGCGCCAGCTGAAGCTGCAAACCTTCGTAACCAAGGAGTGGAAGTCTCTGTCGGTCAAGATCGGTATCTCGGGCGAGGTGTTCACCAACGGGCAGAAGACGCAGAACGCCAACGGCAGCGTGCAGGTAATCGTGCCGGTAGCCAAGGGCGCCACGGTGACGGCCAAGGGGGAATACGACCAAAACACGGCGGCCGGCCTGGGCGTCGGCTTCATGTACAACAAGGACGGCCTGAAGATCGACGTGTTAGCCGAGGCCAAGAAGATTGGCATGCAGTACGCCACGCAGGGGATGCCCGGCGTCGGCGCCCCTCCGCCCGGCGGCGTCGATTTGCGGGCCAAGGCATCGGTGGGGGCCGATTTCAACATGTTCAACCTGCCCGCCAACATTAGCGCCCAAGCCGGTCTCGGCAACAACGCGGGAGTGGGCGGCATCAACGCGACCGCGGGCGTGTGGTTCACGCTGACCACCGATCCGGT
>JBBSES010000300.1:0-6113 GCA_038239465.1 Gemmatales bacterium | reverse complement strand
GGAACGAGATTATCAGCTTACCAGCGGTATTGCGGCTAAACGAACTTCATTCTCCCCTTTCCCCGTCGATCGAAAATCTCCTTGCTCCCCTCCCCGCCGAGCGGATAACTTATCCTCAATCCTCGTTTCCTGCTGTCGCTACCAATGACGGCCAGCCGTCATCGTGCCATCGCTCGGACTGTCCGCGCGGGAGAGAACGTTCATGGACGCCTCGGTGGAGAGTATTTGCAACCTGCTCGTCCGCAGCCGCCTGCTGACTCCCAGCGGCGTCCGCCAGCTGCACCTGCGCTGGAAGGCCGAGGCCGGCGCCGGCATCGCCGACGTGTCGCGCTTCAGCAAGTGGCTCGTCGGCTGCGGCTTCCTTACCGACTACCAGTGCGGCCTGATCCTCCGCGGCAAGGTCGATAACTTCTACCTCAACGACTACAAACTCCTCGACCGGCTCGGCCAGGGACGCATGGCTGGCATCTACAAGGCCTCGCATCAGCTGGGGCAGACCGTCGCCATCAAGGTGCTTCCTCCCTCGAAAATCAAGGATCAGGAGCAGTTCGGCCGCTTCAAGCGCGAGGCGCGCCTCGCCGTCAAACTCAAGCATCCCCATGTCGTCCGCACCTATCAGATGGGCGTCAGCAACGGGCTGCACTTCATCGTCATGGAATACCTCGACGGCGACACGCTGGAAGAAGTCTTGCAGAAGCGCAAGCAGCTGCCGCCCGCGGAGGCGGCGCGGATCGTCTATCAGGCGCTCCAGGGTTTGCAGCACATCCACGAAATGGGCATGATCCACCGCGACTTGAAGCCGCTCAATCTCATGCTCGTGCCCACTCCCGGCAATGCCTCGAACGTGACCGTCAAAATCCTCGACATCGGCCTGGGCCGTGCCCTCTTCGACGAGGAAGCCGGCAGCCCGCAGTCGCCCGACCTGACGGGAACGGGAGCGCTGCTCGGCACGCCCGAATACCTGGCGCCGGAGCAGGCGCGCAACGCGCACACGGCCGACGTGCGCGCCGACATCTATAGTCTCGGTTGCGTCCTCTACCATTGCCTCTCGGGTAAGCCGCCCTTTCAGGACGTGAACCCAGTGTTGCAGATGGTGCGGCACGCGACGGAGAAGGCGCGGCCGTTGAAGGAATTCAATCCGGCGATCCCCGACGGGCTGCAGCAGATCGTCGATTGGATGATGGCCAAGGATCCCGCCCAGCGCTATCCGACGCCGGAACGCGCCGCGCAGGCGTTGCAGATGTTTCTGACCAGCGGGCCAGACGCCCGGCCGGCCGAGGTCGAGCCGCAGATGCAGGCGTATTTGAAATGGCTGGAGGTCAACGGCGACGGCGGCGGCTCGGAGACGCCCATGCCGGTGCTGGCCGAGGCGCCGTCGCCCCGGCCGGCCGCCGCGATGCCGCCGCCTTCTCCGGCACGCGCCCCGATGACGCCGCTGCCTCCCGCTCCGGCGCGCGCGGCCGGCCCGTCGGCCACCGGCATCCCTGCCTATGCCGCTGCCGCCGTGGCCATCGCCGAGCCGTTGCCTTCCTTCGTGGAAGTGGAACCCTACGCCGCTCCCTCCGCTCCGATGCCCACGCTGATGGCCGCGCCGGCCGCCCGCGCCCGCATGGGCGTCCGCGAACTGCTGCTCCTCGGCTTCGGCCTCGGCATGGGCCTCGGCACCATCGTCCTGATCGGTTTCGTCGGCTGGTTGCTGATCCGACGAATGTTGTAGCGAAAGGCTTTCGACGAATCCGCGCAATCGGCGTGGCCCGCGCCTCGCGCCCGGCGAGACGTTTCTCGAACTCGCGGCCGGCGAAGTTGCTTGCCAACGCGGAAAAGCCCTGCCTACAATCGGCTGGTTGCTGCCGCCCGTTCGGAGGTCGATCATGGCCCAGGTCATCTCATGTCCTTCCTGCGCGCGCCGCTTGCTGTTCGCCGTGGAGGCCGAACAGGCCAACGTGCAATGCCCAGCCTGCGGGCACGCTTTCCGCGCCGAACGCGAAGAGGCGCACGCCCCGCTCGACATTCCCCGCGTCTTGCCGCTGCAAGCGATACCGCTGGACGATCCGCCGCCGATCGCGCAACCAGAACCGCTCGACGTGTTGCCTCTGCCGCCGCCGGAATATGCCGGCCCAGTCATCGAACGGAGGCCGCTGCCGCGCGCTCCCGGCTTATGGAAGGGAACGGTCGGCACCGCCGCGGTCGGATGTGCCTTCTTCCTGACGTGTGCCGGCATCTTGGGCACGATGGGCAGCCTACTGTGGGTCCGTGCCCCGGGGGACGTCGATTTCGGGAACGGCGAGAGGCGAGCCACGTTCCGACGCGCGGCCCTGGCGGGAAAGGGCGATGGGGAGCAAATCCAGGCCATGCTCGACGAGGTCGGCGCCGCCATCAACAATGGCGATATGTCGCCCGTTGTGGAGGAGTGCGTCGCGGAGCGGTTGGCATCCGAGATAAAATTGCATGAGGGCGGCCTTCTGCATACTTCGGATCGGTCTCAAGCCCGTCGGCTCGTCGGCCGTGTTCTGAGAGACGCTCTGGGGGTGGGTTGGACGCGGACGGAAATCCGTTCCACTCGATGGTTGCCCGACGGCGATAGGGAAATCGTCACCCGGCATACCCAGGCGGACGGCACTTCGCAAAAATTCCGCTGGTGGGTGAGCGCGAAAGATGGCGAGTGGCGCTTTTACGACTTCGAGGACTTGACGACGGGCATGCGCTACTCGATCTCCCTGGAATCGGATTCGCGTCAGAGGGAAAGGCCGTTCGACGGTCAGCCGTCCATCACGCTAGCACTCAGCCAAGCATTCGCGGCCCTTCAGCGGGGGGACGTGCAGGCCGCCGCGGACTGCCTGGACAGATTGAAACGAGCCGAGTTACCGAAGCCATTGGAAGGCATCCGACAGCTGGTGCTGGCCCGCCTGGCGTTGGAACGAGGCCAGTTTGTCGATGCCATGGAATGCGTCGGAAAGGCCCGAGAGCTAAGATCGGACATGCCGATCCTGGACCTGGTGGAAGGCAGCATCCTCAACCGGCAGGGCAAGTGGCAGGACGCCCACAAACATCTAACGACCTATTGCGAACTCCTGGGCGACGATGACGAGGTGTGCGCGGAACTCGGGTTATCGCTGCGCGGCCTGAGTCGATTCGACGAAGCGGCGTTCCAGTACCGCAAGGCGCTCGATTGCAACGCTCGCAACGGCGAGGCCTTTCTCGGGCTGTTGTATTCCCTGGCGCCGCAAGACCGGCGCGACGACGTGCCGGGCCGCTTCGCGCGCCTGGGCAATTTGAAAGCGCATTTCCTCGCTTACGCCCCCGCCATGAAGGAGAACCACAACGGTTGGGCGCTCGAGGAAATGGCCGTCATCGTCCGCCGCACCCACCCGGACCTTGCCGCCGTCCATTACTACCTGGCCCTCGCCAAAGCCTGGGACGGCAAGACGGAGGAGGCGATCGCGCGCTTCCGCGACGCCCTGGCGAAAGAAGGGGAGGGGGACCAGCGACGCATTTATACCGCGACTTTCCTGGAAGCCATGGGATCCAGTGGGCAGGCGCTGGAAGCCTACGCCGTCGCCCCCGACGCGCGCGAGGGCTTCCGCATTCTGGCCGCTCAGGCGCTGCTAACCAACCGTGACCTGCTTCTGGACCTGGTGCCCGCCCACAAGCGGCGCCACGCCGACGACCGCTGGCTGCCCTTCTATGAGGGAGAAGCCTACGCCTGGCAGGAAGATTTCGCCCGCGCCAACGAGGCGTTCCGGGCGGGACTGTCGCGTCCGCCCGAAGGCAGCCTGGATGCGTTCCGCGCCAGTCGCGTACTGGCGCGTTTCCACGTCAACCGCGCCTTGTCCGCCTACGAGGAAATCGGCCCGCCGCGCGAGACGTTCTTGCAACTGGCATCGTTGCTCCTGACCGCGCGGCAGGACGACGTTCTGGAGCAACTCCTCGAAGCGCACGGTCGGGCCGAGCCGAAGAGCGCCGATGTGGCCCGGTTCACCTGGCGGCTCAAGATCAAGCAGGGAGAGGGCGCGCGGGCGGCGGCCCTGTTTAAAACCGCAATCGCCAAGACCGACCCGGACAGCGACGAGCGCCGCGAACTCGTCAACGAGTTCCTCTTCGACATGGTCGCGGCCAGGCGCTCCGTCGTCGCCTATCAGGCTGCCCCCGACACAATAGCGGCGTTCGCCATTCTGGCTGAGGAACTGCTCGACGAAGACCGGCCGAAAGAGTTGGAAGGGCTGATCGACTCCCACCGCAACCGCCACCCCGACGACCCGCACCTGGCCGTCGTCGCGGGGAGCCGCCTGCAGAAAGACAAAAAGTGGAAGGAGGCGGCGCGCGTCTTCGCGGACGCCTGGGACAAGACCCACGAGGACAAGCGAGGCAGCCTGCGCTGGCGCTACGTCTACGCTCTTTACCAGGCCGGCGAAACGATGCGGGCCTACCGCGACGTGGGGCCGGCCGAGGATACCTTCCTGCAACTAGCGAACCTGCTCTCCAACGATCGGCGCGGCGCGGACCTCGAAACATTGATCGAAGCCCATCGCTTGCACGCCTGGGATACCGCGCAACTCGCCTTCCTGAAGGCCCGCGCGCAAGTGTTCCTGGGCAAGTACGACGAGGCCTGCGCTTCGCTGAAAACCGCCTGCGACCGTCAGCCGGACGAGGCGGCGCGGCGCTGGCCAGTCACGCAATGGATGCAAGACATGGTCGCGGCCGGCAAGTGGCGGGAAGCCTACCGCGGCGCGCCCGACCGCACCGCCGCCTTCGCGGCGCTGGGCGGCAAACTGCTGCTGGACCAGCGGCTCGACGACCTGGAGGCTTTGCTCGGAGAACACGAGAAACAGGCGGACAACGATCCGCTGCTTCTGTATTACTCCGGGGCTTGCTCCCTCGCGCGCGGCCGACTGGCGGAGGCCGACGAACGCCTGTCGACGGCCCTGGAGCGAGCGCCAGCCAACCAGGTGTGGATGATCCGCCGTTCCCTGGTTCAGGCACGCATTCGATCCGGCCAGATCGCTCGCACGCTCAAGCAATTCGCCGACGACAAGCATGCGTTCACGACCCTGGCTTATGCGTGCGTCGATGAAAAGAACGCCGGCCAGCTGGCGGCGCTCGTGGCGGCGCGACGCGAGACGCGGCCTAACGACTGCGACTTGCCGGCCTGGGAACTCGAAACCTGCTGGCTTACCAAGGACTACGCCGGCGCGCTACGACTTTTGAACGAACATCGCGTCGGCCTTTTGGGACGCCCCAGCCACCGCTGGAAGCGCGACGAGTATCTCGTCCGTTGCCTGGTCCGCCTGCGGCGCCCCAAGGAGGCCCTTCGGGAAGCGACCGCTTTAACCAAATCCGGCGCGGGCGACTCCCTCCTTCTCGTCCTGGCCCACGCCGCGAATGGCGACGTGGCCGCCACCCTGGACGCCATGCGGCACACGGAAGGTCAGTTCTTCTCCGAACGTTGCTACCTGGATGAAGACCTCGGCCCCCTGCTTCGCGGCAAGGCTTTCCAGCCATTCCGCGACCGCTACCCGGAGCCGAAGAAATAGACAAGGAGACACATTTGAATGACGCGGGGCGCGAAACGGCAAGCCTCTCTTGTCTCCTTGTCCCCCCTTCTCCTTGTCTTTTTCCGCCTCACGGTCCGATGGCCTGGCCGCCGCGTTCGCCGGTGCGGATGCGCACGCAGTCTTCCAGGGGTAGAACGAAGATTTTGCCGTCGCCGATTTGGCCCGTGTCGCCGGTGCGGGCGGCGTGGACGATGGCTTCGATGGCCGCTTCCACGAACGCCTCGTTGATGGCGATCTCGATCTTCACCTTCGGCAGCAGGCGCACCTGGAACTCGGTGCCGCGGTACACCTCGGTGTAGCCGCGTTGCCGGCCGCAGCCGCGCACGTCGCTGACGGTCATCAAGTAGATGTCGCGTTCGTTGAGGGCGGCTTGCACCGCCTCCAGCTGCTCCGGCCGAATAATGGCCACGATCATTCTCATCCGAGGCCCCCTCCCAGGGGAGTGAAAGGGTACGTGGGTAAAGGCAATGGCTGTGTTATATGAAAGAAATAGGCCGGCGAGCGCGGCCGCGTAAGCGCCCCGAGCGCGGAAGTCTCCTCCCGCGCTCGGGGCGCTTACGC
>JBBSES010000299.1:0-6151 GCA_038239465.1 Gemmatales bacterium | reverse complement strand
CTGTGGCGCAGGTTGTCCTCGCGGAAACCCCAGGCCCAGGTTTCGTCGAAGCCGAGAAGGAGGCAGCGGCCATTGCCCACGAAATGCTGCACCACCAGGGGATGGCGCTCGTCGGCCAAACCCGGTTTCGCGTCGAGGGCGGGCTGCTTCGGATGGACCGCCAGCACCTCGGCCGCCGGCTGCGGGCGATAGCCGTCGGCGTACCAGTACATCTCGGCCAGGCGCTCCCAGATGGCCGCGTTCTCCGCCTCGTCCGGGCTGAATCGGAAGATGGGGTGCATCCGGCCCAGCGGCGTCAGACGAGGACGATATCCTTCCGCGCGCGGCGCGTCCGGGTCTTCGACGGCCGCCCGCGCCGTGACCTGGATCGGCAGCACGTCGGCCAAAGGCGTATCGCGGTACGAACGCGGGTTGTCGCGCTTGCCGGCGATGAGCAGTAGCCCCCCGCCGCGCTCGCGCGTGAAATCGACCAGCAATTTCAGATTCTTGTCGCCCATCTTCGGATGCTTCGGGTCCACGTCGCCGAGAATCACCGCGTCGAACTGGTTCAATTCTTCCTTGGTCGGGAAGTCGGGCCGGGCGCTCTTGTCTTGCAAGTGCCAGTCGTCGGCGGCGTCGAGGAGTAGCACTTTCAAGTCGATCGTCTTGTTGCCCTTGTCGTTGGCGCTTTCGCGTTCGAGCAGCGCTTTCAGGAAGCGGAACTCTGGCCGCGGATAGCCTTCGACGTACAGAACGCGGCTCGGTTTGGCCTCACGCACGAGGATGGTGCGCTCCAGCCGGTTGGGAGCCACCTTCTCGGGAGGCGCCGCGATTTCGAGGACGTACACCTTTTCGCCCGGCTCCTTCGGCTGGTGGACGACGCGGAACTTGACCGGGCGGCCTTGCAAGTCGGGCGTCACCTTCTCGCTGGCCAGCACGATGTCCGGCTTGCCGCCGCGCCCTTTTTCCTTGAGTGTGAGCGTCAGCGGCGGCAAGTTCGTGAACCCCTTGGCCGTTAGTTTGGCCTCGAAGACGAGCCGGTCGTTGACGAAGACGGTGTCCTCCACTTGGAGATCGTGCAGCTGTAAATCGCGGGTTTCATGCGCGTCGCCCAGGCCGACGAAGAAGAGCGGCACCCCGGCTTGGGCCGCGTGGCGCGACGCCTGCACTAAATCCTCGCCTTCGGTCGTGACGCCGTCGGTGAGCATGACGATGCCGGCCAATGAGGAGCCACGGAATTCCTCCAGCACTTTGCGCACGGCGCCGCCGAGATGACTGGCGTCGCCGTTGGCTTGCAGCGCGGCGACGGCGGTGGCGACGCTATCGCGCTGGTCGGCGCGCGTGAAGTCGGCCAGGCGCGCCGTCTCGGCCGAGCAGTGATAAACGTGGACCTTCATTTTGCGCCGGGCCACCATCTGGCCGAGCCAATCGCTATCGGGATGGGTGAGCAGCGCTTGCGCTAAGGCCAGGCGGTGCGGCGCCGAGAGGGTCGTCATCTGCCCCAGCCGCTCGGCCGCCTCCTGGACGCGCGGGTCGCGGTAGTGGTCGGCGGCGCCCATGCTGCGCGAATCGTCCACGATGACGGCCAGGTCGGGCCAGCCTTGCCGCTCGAACCACAGCTGCAATTGCGGTAGCAACACGGCCAACAAGAGCAGGACGAGAAAGACGCGCAAGCCCGCCAGTAGCAGTCGAAACGCCTGGCTGGCCGTGCGTCCCTCGCGCAAGTAGACGCCGACGACGAGGGCAATGGCCAAGGCGGCGATGCCGCCGATCAGCCAGGGTTCGAGGGCGGCACTGATAGGCAGGTAGGGCGTGTACTCCAGCCGCCAGCGCGTGCTTTCGCCGGTAGCCAGGCGCGGCACCCCGAGCCAGGCTTCGGCGACGGCGCGGAAGCCATCGGGCAAGAAGCCGAGGAAGTCGCGCGTCCACGCCGTATGCAGCAACACCGCCGTTAACGCGACAAAGAGGGCACTTGCTGTTAGGCCGACCGCCAGCGTCGCCTTGCGCGGCGCGGCGGGCGGCGCTTCGTTGGCGGCGCTGGTCTTGCTGTAATGGCCTAGTTTCCAGGCCAATAGTCCCTCGCTCAGCAGCAGCATGAACAGGCCGAGCAGCAGCCAACGGGCCACGATGGCCCCCATGCCGCGCAGCACGCGCGGCGCTTCGCTTCCCGAAGCGGCGACGCGGACGACGTTCTTGGGATCGGCGACCACTTGCACTTCCCAGCCGGGATAAGCCGCGCGCAGGCTATCGGCCGAATGACGGGTCAGGTTGCTTTCGCACGCCTCGTGCCCCTCGGTGGCCACCGGCACGTTGACCGCGAACAGGTACTCGCGCGGATGTTGCCCGAGCGTCATCCGGTAGATGCCGCTCTGATCGGTATCCGTGAAGCGAAAAAGGGCGCTATCGTCGCGGGCCAGCGTCCGCGCCGTCATCGCGCGGCCGTCGGGTGTTTGCACCGCGGCATCGACGCCGCCGCTGCCCGGCGGCAAGGTTTCCTCCAGCGTGTCGCCGACCAGCGAGCCTTGCCCGTGCAACCGGCCGGCCACCGCGAAGCGCAGCACCTCTTGCATGAACGCCGGGTAGCTGGGCGAACCGGGCCAGCCCGTCCAATCCATGTTGGCCGTACTCGTCAGCAACACCACGCGACCTCGATGGCGCGGCATCTCCACCACGGCGGGGTCGGTCAAAAGGCCTTCTTTCTCCTCACCCTTGCCGCGTTCGCGCGCGAACGTCAGCAGCGTCCGCGCCTTGCCCCGCTCCGGCACCTCGCAGCGAACGTACTGGCGCAAGCGGACGCGCATCAAGCTGGCGCGGTCGTCGTCGCCGGCGAAGGCATCGAGCGGCGCGCGCTTGAAAACGGCGTCCTCCGCCTGGAAGGAAAAGGGCCGATCCTCGGCGGCGCGCTCGACGCCAAGCAACCGGCCGGGCAACAGACCTTCGCGGAAAAGGACGCGGTTGTACGCCTCGATATCGACGCGCGGCCCGAGACAAAAGACGACGCCGCCGCCGCGCTGTAAATGCGCGTCCAGGCGCCGCGCCTCGGCGGCGCTGACGCGGGCCACGTCGCAGAGAAACACGCAATCGAACGGAGCCAGGTCGCCCAGCGCCGCGTCGGCGAACTGCGCCTCGGTCAACGTCGTCGGTCGCGGCGGCACGTTGCGCGGCGTCGCCGCCTTGTCGAAGGGGTTCAAGGCGTCGAACAGATATTCCGTGGCCCGGTCGTACAGCCGCGGCGCCGGTTTGCCGTTGACCAACATGACCGGCACCGTCTCCTTGACCGTGACGACGAGGCTGCGCGTATCGTCCGGTTCCAGGGCGTCTCCTTCGACGCGGACCTGCACCGCGTAATCGCCGGCGGTCGTGAACTTATGCGTCAGCGTCACGGTGCCGGCCGATCCCGCGGCAAGGCTCGCCGTCTCCTGGCGGACCACGCGCATCTCGAAAGGCGGATCGACGGCCTTGTCGCGCGCCCGGCCGACGAGTAATTCGACGCGCGAACTCCGCGGTTCGCTCCCGTAATTGTGGAGGCTGGCGAGGAACGGGGTCTCGCCGCCGGTCGTGGCGAAGGGAGCGCCGAGCGACAGGTCGGTGACGGCGACATTGGCGGCGTTGTCTTGCCCCACGTCCACGAAGACCACGCGGGCACGGTCTTGCACCTGCCGCAGGCTCTCGGTTAGCCCGGCGCTCATCGACGCCGTCCAGGTCGATTTCTGCAAGTCGGTGACGAAATAGACCTCGCGCGCCTCGTACTTGTCGGGCGAATGCAGCAGCATGTCATCGACGACTTGCAGCGTCGCCGGAAAGTCGGCGTTGCCGTGCGGCAATCGCAGCGCTTGAAGTTCCTGGGCCACCCGCCGCGCGTCGTCCGACGGCTCGCCGACGACGCGCCGCGGCGGCGCGGTCATCAGGACGACGCTAAAGCCGTCGCTGCCGGAGGAGCCGTCGATGATCCGCGAGCAGCACCGCTTGCCGCGCTCGAAGCTTGTGGCGTCATCACCCTTGAGCGCCATGCTCAACGAGCCGTCCAGGACCAAAATCTTGTGCGTCCGCTGGCTACCGGCGGCGGCGAGAACGGCGCTATCGGGAAACAGGCGGTACCAGAACGCCTCGGCCCACGGCATGACGCTCGCCATCGCCAGGGCGAGCAAGAGCAACAGCAGGCAGCGCGTGCCCAGCAGCAAGAATTGTTCCAGCCGCAGGCGGCGCGCGCTCTGCTTCTGCGCGGCGAGCAGAAAGCGCATCGCCGCCCATGTGACGACGCGATAGCGCTTGCGGCTGAGCAGGTGAATGACGACAGGGATCGAGACGGCGGCGCCCGCCGCGGCCAGGGCCGCCCAGGGAGTGGCGAAAAAGAAGGCGAGCGGCATGATCGGCACGGGGCAATCTCCTGTTTAGCCACGCTTCGGAGAAGCGTTTCTCTCAACGCTTCTCCGAAGCGTCGCTAACCATTTTATCTATCACTTCCGCGCCAGCCGATGCGCCAGGTAACTCGACAGAGCCACCGCCAGCGACGCATCCGTGCGCAGCTGCACGTAGTCGATATTCTGGCCGCGACAGCCGCGCTGCAACTCGGAAGTGAAGCGGCGGATTTGGTCGAGATAGCCCCGGCGCAGCGCGCGCGGGTCGGTGAGCAATTCGGGCATCTCCTCCAGGCCACGAAAGAGCGTGGCCTCCTGGAAAGGAAACTCTAACTCGGCCGCGTCCAATACGTGGAAGACGACGACCTCGTGGCCGCGGTAGCGCAGGTGTTGCAGCCCGGCCAGAAGCGGCGCCGCGTCGTCGAACAGGTCGCTGAGGACGACGACGATGCCGCGCCGCGCGATCCGCTCGGCGGCGTCGTGAAAGATCGGCGCCAGCGCCGTCTTTCGCCGCGACGCCCCCTGATTGAGAATGTGGACCATCTCCTTTAAATGCGTCGGCTGGCTAGACGGCCGCAAGAATTGCCGCACTTGATCGTCAAATGTCAATAATCCGACGCTGTCTTGCTGATGCAAAGTGAGGTAGCCCAGCGCCGCCGCCACCATGCAGGCGTAATCGTACTTGCTGACGGGGCCGGATTTATATTGCATCGACTCGCTAATATCCACTAACAGCCAGCAGACGAGGTTGGTTTCTTCCTCGTATTGTTTGAGATAATAGCGTCCGGTACGGCCATAGACTTTCCAATCGACGTGTTTGATATCGTCGCCGGGGACATATTCCCGATGTTGGGCGAACTCGATGGAAAAGCCGTGATAGGGGCTTTTGTGCATCCCGGACAAATAGCCTTCGACCAAGAGCCGGGCCTGGAGTTCCAGGCCGCGCACCTTGGCGAGCGTGACGGGATCGAGATAGCGTCGGGGGTCGTCGGACATGAGTGTGGGCTTTCGGTCAAACGGGGATGTCGGGTGGCCGCCGGGCGCCGTGATAGATGGTCAAAACTTCTACCCGCGACTCATCTTCGATCACTCGATAGAAAATGCGGTACTTGGCCGAAACGACTACGCGGCAGCGGGGTTGCGCGTCTTTTGGATAGGTCGCTCCCATCCGCCGAGCAGTCGGTCAACGCTTTCGAGACTGAAATCGGTATAAGGCATCGTTTGCTTACTCCGCAGCGAGATGGAACGACTCGCCTCGTTATCCCCCTACTGCTTTTTCTTCCGGGTCGCGCGGTATGATCTCCGTCAGCCGGCGCACGATCTCGTCCGGCTTGATCCCCTCAGCCTCGGCGTTGAAGTTGGTGATGATCCGATGCCGCAACACCGGCGCCGCCACGGCGCGGATGTCCTCGCACGAGACGTAATAGCGGCCGTGCAGCACCGCCCGTGCCTTGGCGCCGAGCACCAGGTATTGCGACGCGCGCGGGCCAGCGCCCCAGGTCACGAAGTCCTTGATGAAGTCCGGCACGGGACCTTGGTCCTTGCGCGTCAGCCGCGTGAACTTCATGGCGTAACGGATGACGTAAGGCGCCACCGGCACCTGGCGGACGATGTCTTGCATTTCGAGGATGTCGGTCGCCGACAGTACGCGCTCCGTCGTCGGCTTGTGCGTCGTGGTCGTCATCTCGACGATGCGGAACTCTTCCTCCTCGCTCGGATATTCCACGTTCACGTTGAACATGAAGCGGTCTTGCTGGGCCTCGGGCAGCGGATAGGTCCCTTCCTGCTCGATCGGGTTTTGCGTGGCGAGGACG
>JBBSES010000298.1:0-6172 GCA_038239465.1 Gemmatales bacterium | reverse complement strand
GGCCTTCCTGGCGGCCTTCCTGGCGGCCTTCCTGGCGGCCTTCCTGGCGGCCTTCCTGCCACCCTTGCAGGTGCCCATCTCGCTTCAACTTCTCAAACAACGTCACCATCGCTTGTGCCTCCGGGGCGTTCGATTGTCGAAGCTGGATTTCGAAACCCTGCCGTTCGATGTCCGTTCTTGGAATGTAAGCCGTCACGCACTCGCACAGCAAAAAACGGCGATAGTCGTTCTCGCTCCATTTTACCAGACGCCGCATGGCGATTTCGCCCAGTTCTTGGCGGCGTCCTTCCGGCAGTCGCATCAGGGCCGCCAGCGCCACGCCCAGCACGTTTTCGCCCGCGACATAGCTTTCTCCCTCCAGGGCGGGGAGGCCAACGTACGGGTACTCGAAGCGCACCAGGCGATGGTCCCAGAAGAACTCCTCGTACACGTCCCAGCCGCTGCCCTCCATGCCGACACGCAGATAGAGCGCGATCGACAGAACCGGAAAGCCGTGCCGTTGGCCCAGCTGGTAGTGGTAATCGTACATCCTCCGGCGCAGCGGAGCCACCGAGTCGGCCGCTTCCACTTCGATGTGGACCAGCACCGTCCAGCGCTCGGCCTCCGCTTGCCCCGGTTGTGGCACCATCGTCGTCGGCAACTGGGCGACCAGATCGACGGCCCGGCGTTGGCCCTGGGGCGGGTCGGGAAAAAGTTCCTGGTCCAGCCAATGGACGCGCGCGAACTCGAAACGCCCGACCCAGAGGGGGAAGAACAGCTGAAAGAATTCGAGGAAGAATTCCCGCAGCAACACCTTGAAGCGTTGATCGTGATCCATCGCGCCTCGGCTACTCCGCCTTCTCCGCGGGCATTTGCTTGATCCAATCGTGAATGAGCCGCACGCCTGGTTCATCGACGGCCAGCGAGCCGACGTGCGGCATCCGGCCGAGGCCCAGGCGCTTCATCCGCTGGTGAATCAACGATCGCTCGGGGGCGCCGGGTGCCAGAAGCCGTGCGTCGGCGATATCGAAGCCGCCATGCGCCGGCTTGGTGTTGACGACGCCCATGTTCTTCAAGCCGATGGTGGCCATCAGCTGGAACTCGGCGTTGCCGCCGCCCCATTTGATGTGGCAGTGGGCGCAGTTGGCGTGGAGATAGGCCCGCGCTCGCTGGTCGATAGATGCTTTTTGGTCCTCGTAATCGCTCAAGCGCGGCAGCTTCTCGGGCTTAGCCGGCAAGGCTTGCGTGAAGACGCCGATATGCTCCAAGGTCCGCAGCTGATTGGCCGTCACGCCGTTGTAGTCGTGGTTCTTGTTCATTTGCAAAGTGTTGATGCCCAACGCGAATTTGGCCGGCACCGTATGGCACAAAATGCACTCGGCGCGGCTGGGGAAGTGCCACGTCTGCTCGCGCTTGCCGCCCGGCGCCCCGGCATCGGCGACCGTGAACTTGCGGTCGAGGCCGCCCGCGTCGAGGAGCGTGGCGTCAGTCTGTTCGTCGTTCCAGACGTAAGTGTAGCCGCTCCAGAACTGGTCGCCGACTTCCTCGCTGCCTTCCAGTTTTTGCAGATGGAGCAGGCGCGTTTCCAGGCGGCGCCGCTTTCCTGGCTCCGTTTCGAGGAAGAAAGTCTTGACGGCCACGGTGCCGTCCGGGAACTTCCAGCCGCGCGGCGCGCCGGGCGATGGCTGCGGGTATTCAATGGCGTCGTAAACGATCTGGGATGTACCCGGCAAAGCCAGGAAGCGTTCCTTGACGGCGCCGTCCGACCACAGCTGCGCGTTGACGCTGTAGGGGATCAAGCCCGCCGCCGGTTTGTGATCCTTGACCGAATCGAACAGGCCGGTTTCGCTTAGCTTACGGGGGAACGTGTTGACCTCGACCACCTTGGGGGCCGCGACTAACCGATGGATGCCGCCGCCCATGAAGTCGAGGAGATAGATTTCGCCCGCGTTGTCCTCACCAAAGCTGACGAGGCGTAGGCGCGTCTGCGCCAATTCTTGTTTCCAGGTTACTTGCTTGCCGTCGTGGCGCAGTCCCCAGACGCGGCCGGTGTCGAAGTCGCCGTAAATATAGGCGCCATTCAAGTCCTTCAGCCGATCGCCGTGGTAGACATGCCCACCGGTCAAACTGCGCGATTCGGTGTGCGGATGCTCGATCACCGGCGCCAGGATCGGCGTCGGCCCGCGCTTGCGTTCGGGGCGGAAGGGGTGCGTGCCTTCCAGGACGCTCCAGCCGTAGTTGCCGCCCTTCTGCACGCGCAGTACCGATTCCCACAAGTCTTGGCCAACTTCGCCGACCCACAGGTCGCCGGCCTTGCGGTCGAAGCTCATCTTCCAGGGCTGGCGAATGCCGTAGGCGTACACTTCCGGCCGTGCCCCCTTGGTATCGACGAATGGGTTGTCCCTGGGAATGCCATAGGTCTTGTCCTTCGCGGGGTTGTCCACGTCGACGCGGAGGATCGACGCCAACAGGTCGCTAATATCCTGGCCGGTCTGGAACTCGTCGCCGATACCGCTGCCGTCGCCGGTGCCGATGTAGAGAAAGCCGTCCGGCCCGAATTTCAGATTGCCGCCGTTGTGCCCGCCGCTGGGCCATTCGAGGATGACCTTCTCGGTCGCGGGATCACAGGTGAAGCCGTCGCGCTTCACCTCGAAGCGGGCCACGCGCGTGCCCAGAGGAAGAGTCTTATCGGGATCGAGAACATACGTGACATAGAGGTAGCCATTCTTGGCGAAGCCCGGATGAAACGTCAGGGCGTAGATGGTCTTCTTCAAATCGAGCAGGAGTTCCGCCTTGGCCGTGCGCGGATCGTTGACGAACGAGAAGATCTTGCCGCGGCGCTCGGCGACGACGAGACGATTGGCGCCCGGCACCGTGGCCAGATCGAGTGGTTCGGCGAACTTTTGCAGCTGGGCGAAAGCCAACTCGGTGCGATAGGGCGGCGGCGCGTCGGGCGAGCCGTTGACCTTCGAGGTGTTCCACGGCACCCGCTTGGCTATGCCGACGGGCGGCGCCTTTTCCTCGCCATGGCCGAGCCAGGGAATCAGGCCCACGAACCCGAAAATGAGGACCAGGGACAGTACGAACCGGCGCATGGTGCGCTCCTGTGCGACGCGACAAGAGGAGAGGAAGTTTGCTGTACTGTACTCGATGGATGAGCGAAGGGAAACGATGGTTGGCTCGGCGAGCGGGGGGCGTCAGCCCCCCGTTGATTTCTTCCGCGGATCCACGGGGGCCGACGCCCCCCCGCTCGCCAGGCCGCCCCTATAGCGCCGCCTGTCTCTCCGCTGCCGTCTCCTCCCGCGTCGCGCCGAACACAATGGTAAACGTCGTGCCACGCTCCCGATCGAGTGTCACGTCGCCATCGAGTTGCTCGGCGAGCGCCGTGACGAGTTGAAGTCCCAGGGAATCGCTTTCGCGGTAGTCCAAAGTCTCTGGTATGCCGACGCCGTCGTCGCTGACGGCCAGGGTATAACGGCCATTCGGCCCAACGCGCAGTTCGACCCGGATGGCGCCGCGTCTCTCGGGAAACGCATGTTTCAACGCATTGGACACCAACTCGTGAATGAGCAAGCCGCACGGCACCACGGTGTCGATGCTCAGGCGCACGTCGTCGATCGCCACGTCGAGCGTCAGCGCGTCGTCGCGGAAGCCATAGGAATGCAGCAAATGGTCAGTCAAGTTGCGCACGTAGTCGGCCATGTCGATGCGGGCCAGGTCGCGCGAACGGTACAGCTTTTCGTGGATCAGCCCCATCGAGCGCACCCGATTTTGGCTCTCCTTAAACAATTCCAGGGCACGCGGGTCTTTGACGTGCCGCGATTGCAGCTGCAACAGGCTCGATATCACCTGCAGATTGTTCTTCACGCGGTGGTGCAATTCCCGCAGCAGCACTTCCTTTTCTTGCAGCGACGCTTTCAGTTGCCGCTCGGCCTTCTGCCGCTCGACCACTTCGGCGTGCAACTCGCGGTTGGTGTAGGCCAACGCCGCCGTGCGGTCCTCGACGCGCTTCTCCAGTTCGTCGTGCAAATGGCGCAGTTCCTCCTCGGTACGCTTGTGGGCCATCGCGTAGCGGATCGAGCGTTCGAGCAATTCCGCTTCGAGGCGCTCTTTGCTCAAGTAGTCGGCGGCGCCGGCGCGCATGGCTTCCAGGTCCACTTCACGGTCGCCCTGGCCGGTGAGCAGGATGATCGGCGTGCGGCATCCCCCGGCCACCGTCTCGCGGAGCAGGTCCAGGCCGGTGTGGACGCCGAGACGATAGTCGAACAGGAAAACGTCGTGGCCACCCGCGGCGATGGCGGCTTGTGCTTCCTCGTAGCTCTTGGCCCAGTGCAGATCGATGCGACGGCCGGCGATGTCCGCCAGCGCGGCGCGAATAAATGCGTGATCGTCCGGGTCGTCTTCGACCAGCAGCACGCGAATGGCGGAAGACGTCATGTCATCCTCCCTGCGGTTCGAGCGGCAGTTCCACGATGTCGAACCAGTATTGCCGCAGCGATTTCATGACGCCGACCAATCCCTCGAACGTCACCGGCTTGGTGATGTACGAGTTGGCGCCGAGATCGTAGGTGCGAAAGATATCCTCTTCGGCTTTCGACGTGGTCAGCACGACGATGGGGATTTGCCGCAGCGCTGGGTCGGCTTTGATCTCGCGCAGTGCCTCGCGGCCATCCTTCTTCGGCATGTTGAGATCGAGCAGGATAATGCCCGGCCGGGGAGCGCTGGCGGGCGGACTGTAGGCGCGGCGGCGGTGCAAATAATCGAGCAGTTCCTCGCCATCGAAGACGAAGCGCAGTTCGTTTTTCAGGTGACTCTCTTCGAGGGCCTCCTTGGTCAACATGCGGTCGTCGGCGTCGTCATCGGCCATCAGGATCAAGATGGACCTTCGAGCTTCTCTCATGCGTGCCTCCCTCGGGCGGTCGGACGGGCAAGGTGACGAGAAAGGTGGCGCCCTTGCCGGGAATACCGTGCCCGGTGATGCCGCCGCCGTGCCGTTCGACGATGCGCCGGCAGATGGCGAGTCCCATGCCAGTGCCCTCGTACTCGGCGCGGCCGTGCAAGCGTTGGAATACTTGAAACAGTCGGCCAAGGTACTTGTCGTCGAAGCCAATGCCGTTGTCTTCCACGGTCAGCTGGCAGACCTCGGCGTCGCCGCCGGGCGGCCGGCCCAGCTGGGCGTGAACCTGCACCAGCGGCACTGCGTCGGGTCGGTGGAATTTAAGGCCATTGCCGATCAGGTTTTGCAGCAGCTGGCGCATCTGCGTCGGGTCGGCGTGGACCGTCGGCAGCACGCCGATGCGCACCTCGCCGCCCGTCTGCTGAATGCGCGCTTCCAGGTCCGATTTGACTTCATGGGCGATGGCGTTCAGATCGACCGGCAGAAACGCCTGCCCCGTGGTCTGCACCCGCGAGAAGGTGAGCAGGTCGTCAATCAAAGTGCGCATGCGTCGGGCCGCGCTTTGCATCCGCGCCAAATAGTCGCGCCCCTGTTCGTCCAGGGCGGCGGCGCAGCGAGCTTCCAAACGGTCGCCGAAGGCTTGGATTTTTCGCAGCGGCTCTTGCAAGTCGTGGGAGGCGACCGACGCGAATTCCTGCAACTCGCGGTTGCTTTGTTCCAGCTTGGCGGCGAAGGCGGACATCAGTTCCTCGGCGCGGCGGCGGTCGCCGACCTCGCGCTCCAGTTCGCCGGCGCCGCGCAGGGCCAGGACGCGCGGCAACACGACGACCAGGGCCACTACGGCGGCCCAGACGGCCGACGCCGTCACCAGCTTGGCGACGGCCATCCAGCGCGCGAAGGACCTTGCGACTCCCATGGCGCCCAGGAAGCAGACCGCGCCGTTGCCGAGCAGAAAGAGGGCGAGAAGCCAAAAGACCGCCGCGAAAGGGGGCTGGCGCGGGCGACGGACCAGGTAAACGATCATCGCCGCCAGGCACAGACAAGCCACGCCGATCAATAGATCGGCGCCCGCGTAGACCGACGCCGGCTCGGTGCCGATCAACGAAGCGTCATAGAACCGTCGCGGAAGCCGCACCGACACCTCCCACACGCGCGGCATTTCAACGGCGCCGCGCGGCGCATAAGGGAGGGGGCCGTTTCCGGGCAAATCGTGACGGGATGGGGGATCTCTGAATCTTAAGCCGATTCGGCGGGAATGCAAGCGAAGGCGGCGAGCGGGGTCGCGTGAGCGCCCCG
>JBBSES010000297.1:0-6188 GCA_038239465.1 Gemmatales bacterium | reverse complement strand
GCGACCCGGCGAGCGGGGTCGCGTGAGCGCCCCGAGCGCGGCGGACGCGAAACGTAAACGGGGCGCGCCGCCGCGCGTCCCCGCGATTTATTTGCTTTCTCAACTGTCACGCGGCTATTAGAATACTTAATGGATGGAAACCCATCCCCGCCCGCCTTCCTGCCGCCTGCCTTCCACCCCGCGAGGGAGCGACTCGTCATGACCCGCCTCCTGATCACGGCCCTGTTGTTGTCGGCGACTTGCATCGCTTCGCTGACGGCCGCCGAGGCCCCCGCGGCGCGCATGGACGCTTTCGGCGACGCCTTGCCCGACAGCGCCACCGCTCGCTTGAGCACGTTGCGTTGGCGGCACGGGGCGGGCGTCCTCTTCGTCGCTTACGGCGGCGACGGCAAGCATTTGCTGACCGCGAGCCAGGACGGCACCCTGCGTCTGTGGGACGCGGACACCGGCCGCGAGGCGCGCCGCTTCGGCAAGGAAGTGGTCGCCCCCAATATCCTCGGCAACAACAACGATGGCAACGCCTGGGCCGCGTTTCAGCGCAGTTCCATCATCGCCGCCGCGCTTTCCGCCGATGGCGCGACGGCCGCCTCCGTCGTGCAAGACGGCACGATCACCCTCTGGGAAGTCGCCAGCGGCAAGCAGCTGCGGCAATGGAAGGGCAATCCGCAAGGCGGCGTCTTCACGATCGTCTTCACGCCGGACGGCAAACAACTCATTTCGCTCGGCCACGACCAGACCCTGCGCGTCTGGGCCACCGCCGACGCCAAGGAACTTCGCACGTTTGGCGCCCCGCCCGCCAACGGTCAACGGCAACTCTATTTCCGCGGCGGACCCGGCGGCGCCATCGGCTTCTCGCCCGACGGCGCGGTCGTCCTCGTACCGGCGATGGAAATGAAAAACAACGCCTGGAAGAGCGTCGTCAAGCGCTGGGAACTGGCCACGGGCAAGGAGCAACCCGACATCGGCGGCCCCAACAATCACTTCCAGTCGCTCGCCTTTTCCAATGACGGCAAGCTCGTCGTTTGGGCCGGCAACGACGGCTCGCTCGTCGTTTGGGACCTGGTTAAGAACAAGGAAGAACGCAAGATGAATGGCGCCGCCCAGCGCGGCTTCGCCACCGCCATCGCCTTCTCGCCCGACGGCACGCAGCTGGCCACGCGCGGCTGGGACCAATCGGTGCGCGTCTGGGACGTGGCCCAGGGCAAGGAACTGCGCCAGCTGGCCGGGCAGCAGAATCCGCAGGGGTTCAATGGCATCTTCTTCAATAACGTCCTGAGCAATCTGGCTTTCTCTCCCGACGGCAAACACGCGGCCTGCGGCGCCGGCAGCAACACCGTCGGCCAGTGGGAGGTCGCCACCGGCAAGCCGCGCGGCGCCGCCGGCGCCGGCCACACCGGGCCGGTTTTCACCCTCGCACTCGCGCCCGACGGCAAGACCGCTCTGACCCGCACCGCCACCAATATCCTCCACCTCTGGGATAGCGCCGCCGGCAAGGAAACCCGCAGCCTGGCCTTGCCCAATCCCTGCACCACCGCCGTCTTCAGCGCCGATGGCCAGACCTTGTTCCTCGGCAACATGTTCGACGGCACCCTGCGCGTCTGGGACGCCAAGGGGGGCAAGGAAATCCGCTCCTGGAAGCTGCCGATCGTGCAAAACATGTTCGGCAACAACAATCAGCTGATCGCCCTCGTCCCCTCGCCCGACGGCAAGCTCCTCGCCACGCGCTCGACCGACCAAATCCTTCGCCTTTGGGAAGTGGCCACCGGCAAGGAGCGACGGCAGATCGTCGAATCGGGCAGCACCCCGAACGGCGCCTTCTACTGGAGCGGCGGCTTCAACAACGCCATTTCCCAGCGCATCGCCTTCTCGCCCGACGGCAGCCTCATCGGCATCTTGCCCTCCGAGGGCAACCTCCAGGACTCGATGACTGGCCAGCCGTTGCCTAACGACCCTACCATTCGGCTGTGGGACGTCGCCACCGGAAAGAGCGTGCGCCGCTTCGACGAACCGCGCGCCAAGCCGGTCTGCCTCGTCTTCGCGCGCGACGGCCGCACCCTCGCCACCGGCAATCAGGACGGCACCGTGTCTGTCTGGGAAGTCGCCTCCGGCAAGGAGCGCCACTCCTTCAAGACCGGTGCCGCCGGCAACATCTTCACCTTGCTCTTCGCCCCCGACGGCAAGACCCTGGTCGGCGGCGGCCTCGGCGGCACCGTCGGCTTCTGGGACGCCGCCACCGGCAAAGAGGTCGTCCAATGGAAGGGCCACGGCAACGCCGTCGTCGCCTTGGCATTCGCCACCGACAGTCCCACCCTCATCTCGGGCAGCCTCGACACCACCGCCCTCATCTGGGACACCACGACCCCATTGAGAGCGCGCGCCGTCGAACCCATCGACCTTGCCCCCGCCCAGACCGACGATTTGTGGAACAACCTGGCCAGCGGCGACGCTCGCAAGGCCCACGAGGCCCTCGGCACCCTCTGTCGCGCACCCGAGAAGTCGGTCGCGCTGCTGCAAAACCGCTTCAAGCCGGTGCCCGCGCTGGACGGCAAACGTCTCCATCAATTGCTCGACGACCTGGAGAGCGAGAAATTTCCCGTCCGCCACCGCGCCACCCTCGACCTGGAGAAATTCGGCGAATTGGCCGAGCCGGACCTCAAGCGCGTGCTCGCCGCCGGTCCACCGCTCGACGCGCGCCTGCGGCTCGAACGCCTCCTCGACCGGCTGATGAACGCCGCGCCGCTGTCGGCCGACGACCTGCGTGCCCATCGCGCCCTGGAAATACTCGAGTCCATCGGCACCTCCGAGGCGCGATCGGTTCTCGAAACGATTGCCGGCGGGGCCGGAGGCGCCCGAGTCACTGTGGAGGCGAAAGCCGCCCTGCAACGCCTGGCCAAGTAACCGAAGCTCTGAGTACGCGGCGCCAGCGAGTTTCACGAAACGCCGTTTCCCACCACGCGGCCCGCGAAGGTCTCCCTTCGCGGGCCGCGCTTCTTTCGCGGAACGGCTATTTGTTGGCCCCGCGTTTGCACCCGCTTACAATGAGGATTCGATGAACATCCCGTGGCCGTAAGCTCGACGTGGATCAACACCTACTGGGGAGCGAGGTGCGCGCATGGAAACTGCCAAGCAAGTGTCGGTCTTTCTGGAGAACAAGCCGGGCCGCCTGGCCAACGTGCTTTCCGCCCTGGCACGGGAGAAGGTCAACGTCACCGCCTTGACCGTCATGGACAGCCACGAACACAGCGTCCTGCGCCTGGTGGCCGGCGACACGGCACGGATGCTGGCCGTCCTCAAGACGCTGGGCACGCCGCACGCCGAGACCGAGGTCATCCTCGTGGAACTGCGCAACCAGCCCGGTGCCCTGGCCCACGTCTGCGAGCAACTGGCGAGCGAACACCTCAATATTGACTACTGCTACTGCAGTTCGGGCGGACGCAACGGCCGCGTCGTCGGCATCTTCAAGGTGTCGAGTACCGAGAAGGCCATGCGCCTGCTCAACGGCACAGCTACCAAGAAAAAGCCAGAACGCCGCGTCATGCGCGACTCCCGCGCCTACAACGGCACGGCACGCTGAGGCTCATGCGCAAACTTCCCCCTCTCTCCACCGACCCTGCGCTGCTGTTCCGCCACGGCGGCGCCGCGGCCGGCGATCTTCTCGACTTCAGCGCCAGCATCAACCCGCTCGGGCCGCCCGCGTCGGTACTCCGTGTCCTGAGCGATGGCCTCTCCTCGATTGCCCGCTATCCCGATCCCGATTGCCGCGCCCTGACTCGGCGCCTCGAAGCGGAACACGGGCCGGGATGCAAGGTCGTCGTCGGCAATGGCTCGAACGAGTTGATCCACGCCATCGCCCGCGCCGTGAAGCCGCGCCGCGTGGCCATCGTCGAGCCGAGCTATACCGAATATCTCCGCGCGTCGGCGCTCGTCGGCGCGGAGGTTACGCACTGGCTCGCCGAGGGGGACGACTTCGCGCTCGAACCGTTCGATCCCGAGGACGCGGACCTCGCTTGGCTGTGCGATCCGAACAATCCGACGGGGCAGCGTTGGCCCGCGATCTTCGATTGGATGGCGGCGCATCCGCGCACGATCTTCGTGGTGGATGAAGCGTTTTGTCAATTGGCGAGCGGGGGGCGTAAGCCCCCCGTGGATCTCTTGACGCCAAACCACGGAGGGCTTACGCCCCTCGCTCGCCAAGATGTTTCGAAACCGGCGAACGTCATCGTGCTGCGCAGCCTGACGAAGCAATTCGCCCTTCCCGGCTTGCGTCTCGGGTACGCGGTCGCCCCGCCGAACCTCGCCGCTTTGCTGCGTGCCCAGCTGCCGCCCTGGTCGGTCAACACCTTGGCGCAAATCGCCGGCCTCGCGGCGCTGGACGACACCGAATATCGAGCGCGAACCCACGCCTGGCTTTCCGATCAAGTTCCTTCCTTCGCCGAGTGCCTGGCCGCGGCGCTGCCTTCGGTGCATGTGCTGCCGTCGGCGACGAATTTCATTCTCATGCGCTTGAAGTGGATGACGGCCGCGCGATTGACGCAACGCCTGGCGACGCGGGGCATCCTCATCCGCGATGCTTCCAACTTCGTCGGCCTGGACCATCACTTCGTGCGCGTCGCCGTCCGCACCGCCGCCGAGAATCGACGGCTGCTCGACGCCCTCGTGGCGACTCTCGAAGGATGACTTCATTCATGCCGCGCGCCTTGCACATCCAGGGGACGGCGAGCCACGTCGGCAAGAGCGTCTTGACCGCGGCCTTTGGCCGTTGGCTCCGCGACCGCGGCCTGAACGTCGCCCCGTTCAAAGCCCAGAATATGTCGCTCAATAGCTATGTAACCCTGGACGGCGCCGAGATCGCCCGCAGCCAGGCCACGCAGGCCGAGGCGCTCGGCGTCGAGCCGAGCGCCGACATGAATCCCATTCTGCTCAAACCAATGGAGAACGGTTGCCAGGTGGTCGTGCAGGGGCAAAGCGTCGGCGTCATGGCCATCCGCGATTACTACGCCTACAAGCCGCACGCCTGGCGGGCCATTACGGAATCGTATGACCGCCTGGCGGCCGCTCATGAAGTCATCGTCCTCGAAGGGGCGGGCAGCCCGGCGGAGATCAACCTCAAGGCCAACGATTTGGTGAACATGAAGATGGCCGCCCACGCCGACGCGGCCGTCCTTCTCGTCGCCGACATCGAACGCGGCGGCGTCTTCGCCCAACTGATCGGCACCTGGGAATTGCTCGACGCCGACGAGCGCCGCCGGGTCGTCGGCTTCGTCATCAACAAGTTTCGCGGCGATGCGACCTTATTGCGCTCTGGTTTAGATTACGTGGAGCAACGCACCGGCCGGCCGGTCCTCGGCGTCTTGCCCTTCGACCCCGCCGTGCAACTCGACGAGGAAGACTCGCTCGGCATCGACGGCGAAGCAGCGAGCGCGGAAATCGATGTGACCGTCCTGCGTCTGCCTGGTCTAAGCAATTTCACCGACTTCGCCGCCCTGGCGCGGTCGCCGGGCGTGTGCGTGCGCTATGTCGGCGATCCAGCGCGATTGCATCGGCCCGACCTGCTCATCTTGCCGGGCACGCGCACGACGATCCGGGCACTGGAGTGGTTACGCGCTACCGGCCTGGCCGACGCTGTCCTCCGCGCCGCCGATGACGCTCTTGGACCCATCATCCTCGGCGTGTGCGGTGGCTGCCAGCTGCTGGGCCACGGCTTGCACGACCCGGAGGGCGTGGAAGCGGCGCCCGGCCACGCGCTCGGTCTCGGCTTGCTCGACCTCGACACCCACTTCGGCCCGCGCAAGACCCAATGCCGCGTCGAGGCGACCGTTTCCGCTCCAGGAAGTCTTGGCGAAGGCTGCCCGGCCATCGGCTACGAAATCCATCACGGCGTCAGCCAACGGCGGCCCGGAGCGGTCCCCTGGATGCGTCTGCGCCGGCATACGGGCGAAATGCTGGATGACGGCGCCGTTGCCCGCGGCGGCCGCGTCTGCGGAACCTACGTGCATGGCCTCTTCGACGACGCCCGCTTTTGCCGTGCCCTGGTGACAACCCTACGTCAGCGACGCGGGTTGCCGCCCTTGGGCGAGGGAGCGTGGCTTTCCCAGCGCGAATTCTGGGAACGGCGCTACGCGGGTTTGCCGGCCTGGCTGCGAAGCCATTGCGATTTACGGCCGGTGGCGGCGGCCCTGGGTTTGAGT
>JBBSES010000296.1:0-6198 GCA_038239465.1 Gemmatales bacterium | reverse complement strand
GATTCAACGCATCATAAACATACCGCGTCACGCGCCCTAACTCGTCGGTGGACGCCGTGAGATTGTCCACCGCGTCGTAAGCCATGAAGCTGTTTTGGCCGAGGGCGTCGATGCGTTGGACGGCGCGATTTAGCGCGTCGTAAACGTAGCGCGTGACGCGGCCCAATTCGTCGGTACTCGATAGTAAGTTGTCCACCGCGTCGTAGGTCATGAAACTGCTTTGACCCAGCGGGTCGGTGCGCTGGATCATCCGATCCAGTACGTCGAAGGTATATTGCGTGACGCGGCCCAAGGCGTCGGTGCTGCTGACGACGTGATAGACGGCGTCGTAGACGAGGCGGCTCGTGCGCTCCACGGCCGTGCCGAAGGCTTCGGTGGTGGCGGTCAACAAGTCGACGGCGTTGTAGACGTAGAGGGTGATCCGGCCGAGCGGGTCGGTGGTTTCGACCACGTTGCCGACGCGGTCGTAGACGATGCCACTGGTGCGCTCTACGGCGGTTCCCGCCGCTTCGGTAACGAACGTGACGCGATTGAGGACGTCGTAGACGTAGCGGGTGGTCCGACCGAGCGCGTCGGTCGCCGTCAGCAAATTGCTTTCGGTGTCGTAGGAGGCGAACGACGAGCGCTCGACGCCGGTGCCGACGGCCTCGATGGTTTGGATGACGCGGTCGCGGTTGTCGTAAAAGTAGCGGGTCGTGAAGCCGCGCGCGTTGGTGGTGGCGACGACATTGCTTACTACGTCGTAAGCGACGCTCGACGACCGTTCTTGCGCCGTGCCGGCGGCCTCGATGGTTTGGATCACCCTATCGCGGTTGTCGTGGACGAAAAGCGTCACCCGACCGAGGGCGTCGGTCGTACTCGTGACATTGCCGACCGCGTCGTAGCCCACCAACGAAGTCCGCTGCACCGGCGTGCCGACGGCTTCGGTCGTGGAGGTCAAGTAAGCGCGTTGGTTGTAGACGTAGGCCGTGGTCCGGCCCAACTGATCGGTGTGCGTCAGCAGGTCGCCGATGGCGTCGTAGCTCAGGGAGACGGCGCCGCCGTTGGCGTCCACGATGCGCACCTGCCGGCGCATGCCGTCGTAATCGATTTGGGTTTCCCGGCCGAGGGCATCGACGATCAAATTCCGATTGTCGGCGGCGTCGTAGCCATAGTGGGTTTGGTTTCCCAGGGCGTCGGTATCGACGATGACGTGCCGCTCGCCGTTGTAGCCCGAGCGCGTGACGCGGCCTAACGCATCGGTGGTGCTGAGCAACAGACCTTCGGACCAAACGTAGGAGGTGGTCTCGCCCAGGGCGTCGGTCGCGTGGAGCAGGTCGCCGGTGAGTTGGTTGTAGGCGTAGGTCGTGACGCGGCCGAGGGTGTCCTTATAGCTAGTGACGTGGTGGAAGGTGTTGTCGTAAGTGTAGTGGGCGCGGCTGCCGTCGGGATAGGTGACACTGAGCATGTCGCCGAAGCGGTCGTAGGCCATGCGCGTGACGCGGCCCAATTCGTCGGTAGAGGCGAAGACGTTGCCGGCGGCATCGCGCTGCCAGCTTTGCACGCTGCCGTCGGGGGCTTGCATGCTGACGACGCGACCTTCGCCGTCGAGGGCATAGGTCGTGACCCGGCCCAGGGCATCGACGGTGGTGGCCTTCATCTGGTCGGGCGCCAGCGGTTGCGTGGTGGTCAATTCTTGCTGGGCAATCGAATTGATGTGCAGGACTTGGCCTTCGCCTTGATCGACGGTCGTGGCCAGGCGGCTGACAGGGTCGTAGGTGTTCGTGGAATTCAGCGGCCCCCAGGGATCGGTCTTGAGCAGGTGGCCGGCGTAGGTCATCGTCCGGACGCCGCCGTCCGGGTTGGCGATTTGAATCAGGTCGTCGTTGTCGTCGTGGCTGAGGGTGAAGACGCGGTTGCCGGGGGCCGCGATACTCGCGATGCGGCCGTTGGCATCGGGATAAAAGGTCGTGACCTCGCCCGTCGGCAGCGTCAACGTCGCCAGCCGCGTACCCGAATATGTGAACGTCATCGGCCGGGAGCGCGCCGATGGAGTGGTGGCCTTCAAAAGAAGGCCGGCGGCGTCGAAGGTCCACTGGTTGCCCTTCTCGTCGGTGTACAGATAGCCGCTGCCTTGGCGGACGAGCGTACCGTGATCCTGGCTTTGCGGCACGAGGCCAGCGCCGAGGAACATGCGGCTTTCGCCGGTGCCGTAGATCATCAAGACGCCGTTGGCGTTGATGGCCAGGCGGTGCAGGACGTTCGAGTTCCAGCCGGGACCGAAGGCGCTGGTCCGGTTCGATACGACGCCGACCTTGCCCGTCGCCGTGGTGACGAAGCTCTGGCCGCCGGGCAGGTGGACCGTGAATTCCACCGTGTAGTCGTAGATGCCCGAAGACAACGCGCCGGGGTCGAGTTGCACGGCGAAGCTGTACTGCGCCTGCCGCGCGGTCGGCGTCTTCGTGGTCGTCACCGTGCCGCCGGCCCAAGTCACGCGCAGGTCGATGGCGGAGGGCGGCAGCGCTTGCGCTGGGTCCATCGTCAGCACGGCGTTGATCGTCGGACCCAGCAGCGTGGCGGTGTTGTAGGCCAGGGCGGGACTGCCCACGTCGTAGGTGGCGTCCTGGCTGGCGTCGCAGCCGCAGCGCAGGCAGAGCGGGCTTTCGGTCAACAGCGCGCCGGTCGCCAAGGACACGCTCGCCGTGCCGGCTTGCACGTATTGCGTTTGCTTGGGGTCGTCGCGGCGCGCTTGGGTGGTGATCTTCCACTTGGACGGGTCGGGTTTGCCGGTGTCGATTTGCGTGTCGGTGATCAGCAGGCTCTGGCCGCGGTTGGGTCGATCGCCGGCAGCCGAGGCGTCGAGCCAACCGCTCGATCCCGTCCTCCCCAGCGAATTGACCAGGTAAGTATTGGTCAGGGCCGCGACCGAGGCCGAGATGCCGGTCACATCGAACACCGCCGGATCGCCGCTGTTGTAGTGGACGCCGCCGTCGGTGGAGACGAAGAAGGTCGGCGTATGGTTGTTGAGCGACAAATCCCACAGGGCCAACTGCACGGCGGCGGCTTGCTCGGGGTTGCCGGTCAAATCTTGCTGGGCATAGGTCTGGTAGAGGTAGGCCATGCGGCCGGCGTTGACGTAGGCGGTGCTGACGTCGCCGGTGGCGAAGACCGCGTAGGTCTGGCCGACGCTGACCGTGTGGGCCAGGTCGATGCAGAAGGTATTGAAGTTGACCGGCCCGGCGGCGCCGCCCGAATAGGTGGCGTTGAACTGCGTGAGGAGCGTGTTGTCGGTGCCCGCGTGGCCGGCGCCGTCGTCGAAGCTAACCGTGGCCGTGGTGGAGTTATTGAAGGCGTTGACCGTGACCGTGCTCGGCGTCGGCGCCTGGGCCGCGACGTTGACCACGTTGGCGATGTCGAACGAACTGCCCGTCACATGGGCGACGATGTGGTGCGTGCCGATCGTGCCGTAGGAATGGCTGCCGACGACGCTGAAGCGGCCGCCGCCGTTGGCGACCACGGTCCCCGGATGATAGACGCCATCGCCCCAATCGATCGTGGCGCTAAAGTCGCCGGCTTGCGCCAATGGGTTGGAATCGGTGAACGAGCCGACACTGACGCTGACGAGTTGGCCCGCCCCCGCCAGGACCGAGGCGTTCAAAAGCACGCTGGCCGTGTTGGCGTTTTGGTCGGCGGTGATGACGTCGGGCTTGCCGTCGCGGTTGAAGTCGGCCACGGCGATGCCGTTGGGACCGGCGCCGGCCGCGAACTGGGTCGCCGTCTCGAAAGTGCCGTCGGCGTTGGCCAGCAAGAGGCTGACTTGGTTGCTGCCATAATCGCCGACGACGAGGCTGGCCCGGCCATTGAAGTTGCCGACGGCCAGGGAAGTCGGGTTGGCCCCCACGTTGAGTTGCACGGCCGATTGAAAGGTGCCATCGCCGTTGCCTTGCAACACGCTGACCGAGTTGCCGAAGAAATTGGCCGTGACGATGGTGATCCGGCCCAGCGGTCCCAGCGGCAGCACTTCCACGTCGAACGGGTTGGCGCCCACGGCATGGGTCAGTGGCGCGGCGAACGTACCGCTGCCCGCGTTGAGGAAGACGCTGACGGTGCTGTCGTTGTAGTTGGCGGCGATCAGGTCGAGCTTGCCGTCGCCGTTCACATCCGAAGCCACAACGGCGTCGGTCCCCGCATGGCCGGTGGCGTACTCGACGGGAGCCTGGAAGCCGCCGTCGCCGTTACCGAACAGGATGCTGACGCCGCCGTCGCCCTGGTCGGCGAAGGCCAGGTCGATCTTGCCGTCGCCGTTGAAATCGCCCGAGGCCGTGCGATTGGCCGGGTTCGGGCCGGTGGCGTAGGTGCCGCCGAGGTGGAAGGTGCCGTCGCCGTTGCCCAGGTAGATGGTCGTCGTGCTGTCGTAGAAGTTGCCGACCGCCAGGTCCGCCTTGCCGTCGGCGTTGAAGTCGGCGATGACCAGGCCGTTGGGACCGTTGCCGGTGGCGTAGGGAACGGCGTTCTGGAAGGTGCCGTCGCCGTTGCCGAGCAAGACGCCGAGGGTGTTGCCGTAGAAGTTGGCCGTCACGGCGTCGGGTTTGCCGTCGCCGTTGAGATCGCCGGCGACGACGCCATCGGGCGTGTTGCCGGCCGCGTAGCCGACGGGGGCATTGAACATGCCCGTGGTCGCGATGGCGGCTTCGGCCACGTGAACGGGCGTTTGCCCGTCGGTCGAGCGGCCATCGATGGCCACCGTGACGACGAGGACGTAATCGCCTTCGTGGGCATAGGCATGGCTGCCCGCCACGGAGAACAGGCCGCTGGCCGCGTCGTAAGTGATCGCCCCCGCGACCGACGCGGTATCGTCGCCCCAATCGATGGTGGCCTGGTACTCGCCCAGCGGTTCGGCGCCGCCGGGATCGACGAAGGTAGCCACCGCTTGGTTGGTGAGCGACTGGCCTTCGACGACCGACAGAGAGGTGCCGTCCACTTCGACGCTGGGATCGTAAAACGCGGTGACGTTGGCCAGGTTGCCGACGACGGCCGTGGAGCCGCCCGGCCCGTTGATGGTCACCCGAATCGGATAGGTGCCAATCTCGTAGGCGTGGGTGCCGATCACGTCGAAGCCGCCCAGCGGATCGACCTGGATCGTGCCAGCGGTCGAAAGGCCATCACCCCAATTGATCGTCGCCGTGAAGTCGCCGGGTTGGGCGAGGGCGTTGCTGTCGCTGAAGGCGGCGACCTGGCCCGTGAAAGGCTGGCCTTCGGTGGCCGTCACCGTGTCGTTGAGCAAGACCGAGAAGCTATTGTCGTTCTGGTTGGCGACCGCGATCCCTTGCCGGCCATCGCCCCGAAAGTCGCCCAGGGCGATGCCGTTGGGACCGGAGCCGGCGGCGTAGCGCTGTTCGGCCTGGAAGGAACCATCGGCGTTGGTCAGCAGCAGACTCACGTCGTTGCTGCCGTAATTGCCGACCACCAAGTCGGCCCGGCCGTTCAGCGAACCGACCGCCAGGGACGTTGGGTTGGCCCCTACGCCGATCGATACCGCCATCTGGAAGGTGCCGTCGCCGTTGTTCGTCAGGCGACTCACCGTGCTGCTGTTGAAGTTGGTGGTGACCAGATCGGGATGGCCGTCGCCTCGGAAATCGCCGGCGGCGATGGCGAAGGGATTGGGGCCGACGTTGTAGGTGGCCTTCGTCGGGAAGGCGCCGGTGCCCGTGCCGAGGAAAACGCTTACGGTGTTGTCGTTGTAGTTAGCGGTCGCCAGGTCGAGCGTGCCGTCGCCGTTAAGGTCGATGGCCACGATGCCATCAGTTCCAGAGCCGGCCGCGTAACTGACCGCCGGCAAAAAGTTGCCGTCGCCGTCGTTGAACAGCACGCTGATGGTGCCGTCGTTCAGGTTGGCGGTGGCGATGTCCAGCTTGCCATCGCCGTTGAAATCACCCAGGGCCGTGCTGGCTGGGCCGGAGCCGGTCGCGTAGATGACTTGCGGCGCGAAGGTGCCGTTACTCTGGCTCCGCAGGATGCCGACCGTGTTGTCGTAATAGTTGCTGACGACGATGTCCTTTTCGCCGTTGCCGGTCAAATCGCCGACGGCCAAGCCATTGGGACCGTTGCCCGTGGCGATGCTGACGGGAGTTTGAAAGGTGCCGTCGCACCGGTTGAGCGCCAGGGTCAGGTTGGCCCCGTAGAAGTTGGCGATGGCCACGCCGTCGGCGCCGCTGTTGT
>JBBSES010000295.1:0-6205 GCA_038239465.1 Gemmatales bacterium | reverse complement strand
GTGGTCAAGGTCCTGGACCTGGGCTTGGCCCGGTTGCGCCGCGGCGACGACGGCGGCCTGACCGGGCGGATCACGCCGACCGGGAATGCGACGATGGGCACGCCGGACTACATGGCGCCGGAGCAGGCCATCGCCTTTCACGGCGCCGACGCGCGAGCGGACATCTACGGCCTGGGTTGTACGCTGTATCACCTGATCGTGGGCGAGCCGCCGTTTCCGGCCGGGACGTTGGCCGAGAAGTTGCTGCGCCATCAGCAGACGCCGCCCCCCCTGGAGCGCCTGGCCGCGCTCGGTCCCCCGGCTTTGGCGAAGGTCGTGGCACGCATGTTGGCCAAGAAGCCGGAGGCGCGCTTCGCCACGGCGGCCGCGGCCGCCGCGGCCCTGGAGCCGTTAATCGATGGCGCGTCGGCCGCCCCCGGCATCACGCGGCGCCGCTGGCTGACGGCCGCTAGCCTGGCAAGCCTGGGCGGGATCGGCGTCATCGGCGGCTGGTACGCGCTGGCGCGACGCCCGCCGCTTGCCGTCAGTCTGCCGACCGTGCCGGCCACTCCGCTCGCGCCGCCGGAGGAGCCGTTCTCTTTGAATCGACTCGACGCCAAAAATCTGCCGGCACGCTGGCGCGTGGGCCAACCGAAAGAACTCGTCGCCGTCCTCGAACCGGACGACAAACGCTTCGGGGAAAAGGCGAGCGGCGGCATCATGTCGCTGGCGATCAGCCACGACGATCGCTGGATCGCTGGCGTCGGCGATCCGCAAGGCTCGTGGCTGTGGGACCTGAAGGGGAACGAATGCCGTCGTCTGGATCCGTTCCAGCCAACGCAAAGCCTGGCGGCGGCCGCCTTCATGCCGCAGAGCCAGCGTCTGTCGTTGGTCGTCGGCACGGCCGGCGGGCCCAAGAAGGGTTTCGTTCTGGCCCCGGCGTTCGGCTGGTTCGATCCGACCTCGGGCCGCGCGTCCGAGCTACGCCCGCTGGGCGATCCGAAGCTGGCGAGCATCGACCCTTCGATCCTCGCGCTGTCGGCGGACGGCCAACAAATTGCGTTCGGACTGTTCTTGCGCAGCGCCTGGCAAGTGCGGACCTGGCAGGTGGGTAACGCTCAGGAAGTCGAGATCGACGCCGGCAAACTCCCGGCTCCCCATCGCCTGGCCTTCTCGCCCGACGGCCGACTGCTGGCGTGCGCCCATCGGGGCGGCACGGTCAACCTGATCGAGGTGCCGGCCGGCAAAAAGCGCTCGAGCTTCTCGTTCGCGCTACTGCCCAGCGTCGCTTTCGTGAACAACGAGACCCTGCTGTGCGGCGACCTTTTTGGCGGCGTGCAAACCTACGCGCTCGACGGCACCTTGATCGGCACCTGGCACAAAAAAGCGAGCCGCAACGACGGCGTGTTGGCGATAGCCGCGTCGCCCGACGGCATGCGCCTGGCGGCGAGTTTGCTTCCGGGGAAAGAACCCAAAGACAATGTCGAGGGGAAAATAATGGTCTGGCGGGGCGACGGCAAAATCGCGTTCGAGGCGGCCCTTCCCGTGGCGGCGCGGTCGCTCGCGTTCGCGCGGGACGGCCGCCATCTGCTCAGCGGCCACGAGGACGGCACGGTTCGCGTTATGCGATTAATAGGGGACGCATAGCGCTTTCACGTCATGAGTCAATGAGTATGGCGGTCTCCTCCCCCGGGTCGAGGTAAACTCGACTGAAGAAAACCGCATGGCTCATCCTTAACTTGATGCCTATGGATCCTACGCCTCAACGTTCGCCCCGAAACCAACCCTCAACGCAGCGCCAGCTGCTTGCACCTATTTAACGCGGCGCGGACGGTGGCGGCGAGTTCTTGCGGCCGATACGGTTTGCTGATGAAGCCCAGAACGCCATCGCTTTCCGTCTCCGTGACGTGTTCCGCCGAATAGCCGCTGGCGAAGAGGACGCGAACGCCGGGGTCGAGTTGCCGCAGTCGGCGCAACGTGTCGTGTCCCGAGAGACGCGGCATCGTCAGATCGAGCAGGACGAGATCGACGCGGCCTCGCTCCTGCTGGAAGACCTCCAGGGCTTGCTGTCCATCTTCGGCGAGCAGCACGCGGTAGCCGTAGCGCTGAAGGATAGTGCGGCCCAGGTTGCGGATCATGGCCTCGTCGTCCACCAGCAAAAGCGTTTCGGTGCCGCCGCTGGGGGCAGGGGCAGGAGCGGCCGAAGTGGGAGTGGCGGCGCCTTCGAGGTGGCGCGGCAAGTAGATGTCGAAGCGGGTACCGTGGCCCGTGTCGCTGGCGCATTCGATCCAGCCCTGATGCTGCGTGACGATGCCGAAGACCATGGCGAGGCCGAGGCCCGTGCCCTGACCTGGTCCCTTGGTAGTGAAGAACGGCTCGAAGATGCGTGGCCGTACCTCCGCCGGGATGCCCATTCCGGTATCGCTGACGCGCAGGCGCACGAACTCGCCGGGCCGCGCTTCCAGGTGCAGGCGGGCGTACTCTTCATCAAGGGCGACGTTAGCGGTTTCCAGGCGCAGGTTGCCGCCCTCGGGCATGGCGTCGCGCGAGTTGAGGCACAGGTTGAGCAGCACCTGATTGAGTTGCCCGGGATCGGCCCGGACGTTCCACAGGCCGCGCGTCATCAGCATATCCACGGTGATGCGGGGGTCGATGGTCCGCTTGAGGATGCCGAGGACTTCTTCGAGGGCGGCGTTGAGGTCGGTATTTTCCAGGCGCAGCATCGTCTGCCGCGAGAAGCCGAGCAGCTGGCGCGTCAGGTCGGCGGCGCGTTGTCCGGCGGCTTCGGCGGCTTGCAGCATTTCGTGCTGCGGGCCGGGCGCCATGCCGGACGACACCAAGGCCAGGTTGCCGAGGATGGCGGTGAGCAAATTGTTGAAGTCGTGGGCGACGCCGCCGGCCAGTTGCCCGATCGCTTCCATCTTCTGCGATTGGCGGAGCTGCTCTTCGATGCGTTTGCGATCCGTCATGTCGCGGCTGATGCCGATGAGGCCGAGCGTCTGGCCGTCGGGGCCGAAGAACGGCGTCTTGAGGACTTCGACCAGCACGCGACGGCCATCGGGATAGCGCAGCCATTCCTCGTTGCGGCGAGGCTTTCCCTCGGAGAGAACCAGGCGGTCGCGCTCCTGGTTGGCGGCGCCCTCGCGGGCGCCGAAGAGGTCGAGGTCGGTGGCGCCGACGAGGTCGCGTTCGGCGCGGTCGGCGTATTTCTGGAAGGCGGCGTTGCAGCCGAGGTAGCGGCCCTCGCGGTCCTTGTAGAAGATTAAATCGGGAATGGAATCGATCAGGCCGCGAAGGATGGCACGCTCGCGGGCCAGGGCCAACTCGGCGGCCTTGCGATCCGTTACGTCGGCCATCAGCGCCATGATGCCGCTGACCCGGCCGTCGGCGTCGTAGAGCGGCGCCGCCGAGATGCTCACCGACAGCGGTTGGCCATCCTTGCGCAGGCGCTGCCCCTCGACGCCCGCGAACGAATCGCCGCGCAGCACGCGCGCCCGCAACGATTCGATCTCGCCGTCGCGGGCCGGCGGCGTCAGCGGGCTGGGCCGGCCGACCACCTCGCTTTCCGTCCAGCCAAACATGCGCGTGGCGGCGGCGTTCCAGCTGCGAATCAACCCCGGGCCGTCGAGGACGATGATGGCCAGCGGCGACGCCTGAATCAGCGCTCGGAGGGTTTCGTTGGTGTGCCGCAGCTGCTCGGCCGCTCGATGGCGCTCGGTGATGTCGTGAACCAGCGACAAAAAGCCGACGGGCCGGCCGCGCGCGTCGCGCAGCATCGACACCGTCGATTCGACCCAGATTTCGCCGCCGTCTTTGCGCAGGGCGATGTTCTCGCCGCGCCACCAGCCGCTGCCGCTGAGCGCCTCGATGGCGGCCTGCTCGTCGCCCGGCTTAATCCAGCGGAAGCGCGTCACCTCGGCGATGGTACGGCCGACCGCTTCCGCCGAGGGATAACCGTAGACGCGCTCCGCCCCCTTGTTCCAATAGTTGACGCGCTGCTCGCGGTCCATGACCAGGATGGCGTCGCTCACCTGACCCAGAATGCTCGCCTGAAAGCGAATACGTTCCTCGGAGCGCTTGCGGTCGGTTACGTCGCGCGAATTCGTGACGATAGCGCGCACGGCCGGCTCGTCGAGGCGGTTGATGACGAACGTTTCCAGGATGCGATACATGCCGCTCTTGTGGCGGATGCGGTACTCGGCGTGCGCTTCCTTGCCGGGGTTGGCGGCGCAGTCGGCGAACATCCGTTCGATGTTTGGCCGGTCGTCGGGGTGCAGCAACTCGAAGCGGGTCTGGCCGATGAACTCCTCGGGAGTGTAGCCCAGCGTCCGTGTCAGGCCGGGGCTGGAATAGCGCATGACGCCATCGGCCGAGAGGAGGGTAATGACGTCGGCACTCTTCTCCACCAGGGCGCGGAAGCGCTGCTCGCTGCGGCGGATCGTCTCCTCGGCTTGCTTGCGTTCGATGGCGATGGCGGCCAGGTGGTCCCACTGGTCGATCAGCCGTTGCTCGGCCAGGCCGGGACGGTGCGGCTGACGGAAGTAAATGGCGAAGACGCCCAGGACGCCGTTGTTGCGCGCCAGGATCGGCACGGCCCAGCAAGCGCGCAGGCCGTGCCCCCGCGCCCGTTCGCGGAACTCCTCCCAGGCGGGGTCTTCGGTCAAGTCCTCGCTGACCACTGCCTCGCGCAGGGCGGCGGCGGCGGCGAACGAGGGACCGCCGGGCCGGGGAACTTGCAGGTCGAGGGCATGGGTCAATCCGGGTGGCAGGCTGGGGCTGGCGACGTGGCGCAGCCGGCCATTTTCCAGGAGCAGAACCGCTGTCGCCATCCCCGGCGCTTGTCCCTCGATGCAACGCACCAACGTATCGAGCAGCTGGGGCAGCGACGATCCGTTGGCGATCATTTCCAGCACGCGGTTCTGGGCGGCGACCAGGTATTCGCCCTGCTTTTGCTCGGTGATGTCGGTGAGGACGCCGTCGAGTTTCAGCGCCCGGCCATTTTCGGTACGGCTGACCATGACGCTATCGCGCAGCCAATGCACGGTGCCGTCGGGCCAGACGATGCGATATTCTTCCTGGCTCGGCTGCCCCGCGCGCAGGCGCAACAGCGACTTCTCCCAACGCGGCCGATCCTCGGCGAGGACGACGTTCCACCAGCGATTGACGCCGCCACGGAAGAACTCGGGCGGCTGGCCGGCGATCTTGCGGATGACGGGAGATATGTAGTGATACGTCCAGGTGCCCTCGCCGTCGATTTCGGCGCTGTAGAGGCAATCGGAGATCGCGGCCAGGACGCGACGTAGCTCCGACTCGACCTTCTGCAATTGTGCGTGGGCCTCGCGCTGCTCGCGGATGTCGCGCGCGGTAATCAGGGCGAGGGTGTGCGGCTGGATGTGCAAGCGCGTCACGGTCAGGTTCACCGGCACCCAGGTGCCGTCGCGGTTAGTGCGAAAGATGAACCCTTCCTGCGAATGGAACACGCCGGTCTTGCGATATGCCTGGCGCAAACGGTGCAAGCCGCCCTGCGTTTCCGAGCGAAACAGATAGGAAGATTTGAGCGCCAGCAACTCGGCCCGCGTGTAGCCGCTGAGGCGCTGAGCGGTCGGGTTGGCGTCGAGGACTTGTTCCGTCTCCGGGTCGAAGAGGATCAAGGCGTCGCCGGCTTCCTCGAAGAGAGCTTGCTTCAATTCCTCCATGTCGATGTGCTTCATGCCCGGTGACCGCCTTCCGTGGCCGCGCCGAGGGCGCCGAGCAAATCACCGTGAAACTCGTCCACGATGGGATAACGCTCGTCGGGATCGCGCGCCAGGCCGCGGCGCAGAACCGCGTCCACCCGCGCGGGCAGGTCGGGCTGGCGTTCGCGGGCGCTGACGAACACGCGCCCGGGAAGATATCCCGTGAGCAACTCATAGGCCACGGTGGCCAGCGAGAACAGGTCGGCCCGCGGGTCGATGGGCAACCCGAAGCGCTGTTCCGGCGCACAGTAGTCGATGGTCCCCTGCGCCAGTCCGAGGTCCGACAAGGTGCGCGCATCGACGCGGCGCAAGGCCAGGCCAAAGTCCGTTATCTTGCAAGCGCGACGCGCTGCGCGTTCCGCGGGAGGTGAGCCGCGCGAGACCAGGAAGACGTTCGACGGCTTCAGGTCACGATGGGTGATGCCGGCGCGGTGAACCTCGACCAGCGCACCGGCGAGGCGGCGGCCGAGCACGATCACGTCGCGGATGGG
>JBBSES010000294.1:0-6223 GCA_038239465.1 Gemmatales bacterium | reverse complement strand
GCAGCCTCCGCACCAAGGCCGCCCTGGCCGAGACGAGCGGCACCACCGGCGGCTACACCGTGCCGCCCGAGTTCTACCAGGGGATCCTTCAGGTGATGGCGGAACAGACCTTCTTCCGCAAACGCGCCTTCGTGCAGCCGATGGCGTCGGCCAGCCTCATGTTTCCGTACCTCGATACGACGACGGTGCAAAGCGCTGGCACCTCGCCCTTCTTTGGCGGCGTGCAGATGTACTGGACCGAGGAATCGCAGAACCGCACCGAGACCGAACCGATCTTCAAGATGATGGAACTGAAGGCCCACGAACTCTCGGGCTACGCGGTCAGTTCCAACGTGCTGCTGCAAGACTCGGGCATCGGCCTGGAGAAGTTCCTGACCACGCTCTTCGGCCAGGCGGTCGGCTGGTTCGAGGAATACGCCTTCCTGCAGGGCAACGGCGTCGGCAAACCGTTGGGTGTACTCAACGCGCCGGCGTCGATCAGCGTGACGCGCGGCACGGCCAACACCGTCAAGTTCGCCGACGTCTCCACGATGCTGTCCAAGCTGTTGCCGTCGTCGCAGAAGCGGGCCATCTGGGTAATCCATCCCTACGTCCTGGCCCAGCTGGTGCAGTTGGCCGATAGCAGTGGCCGCATCATCTGGGTGCCCAACAACGGCGGCCTGCAGGACTACGTGCCCGGTACGCTCTTCGGCCTTCCCGTCTACACGACGGAGAAAGTTCCTCCGCTCGGCACCAAGGGCGACTGCATGTTGCTCGATCCCCAACTCTATGTCATCGGCGACCGCATGAGCATCGAGATCGCCGCCAGCGAGCACGTCAACTTCCTTAAGAACCAGATGACCTGGCGCGTGGTCGAGCGCGTGGACGGCCAGCCCTGGATCGAGAAGCCGATCACGCTGCAGGACGCGGCTTCGACGGTTAGCCCGTTCGTGATCCTGAATTAAGTGGTTGGTGATTGGTGGTTGGTGAAAACAAGACCAGCAACCGCCAATCATCCCCCTTCAATTCGTCGTTCCAAGGCATTCATCAGTCCGTTGAGAAGTCTACCGACCGTAGCGATCGTTTCGTCTGCTTCAGTGCGGGCAGATAAGGAAAGATAATCGAGACGGTAAGCGATTTCGAGTTGAGTGCTGACTTCCAGCAGCGAACCGCGCGTATCCCAGGTGATGGAGAAATTCTTTCGTGGAGTTTCTGCCTTGACCCTCGGCGATATTTGACGGGATCGAAACCGCCGCGCGGCGCAACTGGCTCGTTAACACGTAAACTTCCTCGCGTGAAAATTGGCTGGTCTGCCGATAGGCGATGATTACCAAATTCATCGCTTCGCACCAAACATCGAGTTGTTGGTAGTCTCGAACCGGCATCGGCGACCCTCCTGCGTGGAATGGAACTTCGATCCCTTTATACGTTCTCTTCCACCAACCACCAACCACCAACCACCATTTTCCCATGTACACCGAACAACTCTCGCAAGCGTTATCCATCGCGGCGATCCCCGTCCACGCGCAGAACGCCGGCGTCGGCACGTCTGATTGCGGCGGCATCGACATGCAGAAGTTTCGCCGGGCGCTCTTCGTCCTCGACGTGGGCGCCTTCGGCGCCAGCGCCACCGTGGACATGAAACTGCAGGAATCGGTCGATAACGCCACGTTCACCGACCTGGCCGGCACCGGCGCGGCCATCACGCAACTGCTGGCGGCCGGCGGCAACAACCGACTGGCGACGCTCGAAGCCCGCGCCGGTCAACTCTCGGCCGGCCGGCGCTACCTGCGTGCCCGCGTCACGGTGGGCACCGCCGCCACGCAGCTGTGTCTCATTCCCCTGGGCGGCGAAGCCATCTTCAAGCCGGGCAGCGCTCAGGATGTGCCGTCGGTGGCGCAGCGTTCCGTGGTTTCTTGATGCCCGATTCGTTTACGTTTCGCGCCTCGGCGCGAAACGTAAACGACCTCTTCCAAACCACTCGGGGCGCTAACGCGAGCCCGCTCATATCATGCCCGATCTCATCACCAACGCCCGCGCCAAGACCAACATCCCAAGCGCTGTTTCCGGCGATGATGCCACCATTAACATTCTCATCACGGCCGCCAGCCGGGCCATCGTCCGCTATTGCCGGCGCGACTTCGTATCCACCGTATACGACGAGATATATAACGGCACCGGCGACCGCCGGTTGCTCCTGCGGCAATATCCCCTCGTGAGCGTGCAATCGGTGCGCTATCGGCCGGTCACGGTCGTGAAGATAACGAACGGCAATACCGCCCTGAATCAGCAGGCGCGGGTGTCGATCACGGCGACGGGTCTAGCCCTACTCCGCGTAACCAGTGGCGTCTCGACGACGGATAGCAGCGTGACCTTCGCGGCCAACGCGACGTTCAACGCCGTGGTTTCGGCCGTCAACGCCCTGGGCAACGGCTGGGCGGCGCAAATCGTCGCCGACTACGGCAACTGGCCCAGCGCCGACCTGCGCGCCCCGCAAGGAGCGTTGGCCGCGCTCGGCACGTTCGCCGAATTGAAGCTGCATACCTACGAACTCGGCGGCTACCAGATCGACGAGCGCCGCGGCTGGCTGCTGCGGGCCATCCCGTACACCGACCCGGAGTTGATGCATCCCGAGGACCTGGCGTGGCCGGTCGGCATCGGCAACTTCCGCGTGCAGTACACGGCCGGCTACGCCACCGTGCCCGAGGACGTGCAGGAAGCCTGCGCCGAACTGGTCGCCACCTGGTTCGCCCAGCGCGGCCGCGATCTCAGCCTGCAAAGCGAGAACACGGCCGGCACCTATGCGTATAGCGCGGCCATCAGCGATCAGCTGCCGGCACGGGTGCGGGCGCTGTTGCTGCCGTATCGGTCGCCGCGCGTGTCTAACAATCAGAATTAACCACCGCGAAACGTAAACAAGAACCCATGCTCCTTCTTCCCCTCAACGCCACCCTCGACGTGTATCGCGGCTTCAACGCCGCCGCTCCGTATCCCTCGGGAACGCCCGCGGGGACGGTGCGCGGCTACCTGCGGCACCACGTTCGCAATGGTCGCATGGGAAGGAATGCGCCGCTGCGTTGGACGCACGTCCTCTATTTGCCGCCCGACGCCGACGTGCGCAGCGCCTTCAACGCGCATCTGAACGCCTGGCAGTCGTCGAACGCCGACACGCTGCTGCTGGCCGACTACCCCATCCCCGGTTGGTGTACCGCGTTCGTGGCCGTCCTGGTGCAACGCCTCGATCGGCGCGGCCGGAGCGAATGCCTGCGCGTCTGCCTCGACCGGTTGAGGCCCCAAAGCGGTCCCTGTTCCGGCTCCGGGGTGTTGTTGCCCTGTTGCCCCAACGCCTTGCCGACGACGCTGCACGCCACGGTGCAAAACGTCAGCGGCTGTCCCTGCCTCGATGGGATCGTCGTTCCCCTCACTTACTCCTCGGCGACGACGAGTTGGTCCGGCGGCATCGCGGTGTGCGGCGGCAGCCAGATATCGATGGGCTTTCAGTGCGGCATCAGTTCGTGCGCCACGGCCGGCCTAACGGGCAACTTCGACGGCTACAACTTCACGAGCGCCACGGTCGATCCGGGCTGCAGCTGTTCGCCGCCGCAGATGGTCTTCGGCAACGTCGTCCTCAACGCGGCGTCGCAATGTCCCAGCGGCGTCGTCAAGGTCACGGTGACGGCATGACAACCCCCTGTCAGTGTTCTTCTCCGAATGGAGCCTGTCGGCGGGCGGGCCAACCGATGCTCGGCCGCCTGTGGGAACTGTGCGCCGGCGTCCGCTGTGCCGGCGAGGTGAGCGTCGCCTATCGCCGCCTGTGGGACGAATGGCGAGCGGGGGATGTTAGTCCCCCGAGGAAACAGGTCTGCCGACATCGAGGAGAAGACACTGGGGAGCGCCGTCTCTGCGACAGCTGCCGCGGCCGGGTGGCGCTAAAAGTCTTCGCGTGTTCGCTTCATGAAATCACGACCGATGCCGAGTGTCGTTCGTGTCCCGATTTCGCGTAAGCACGAAACCGCAAGCCTTGTTTACGCTTCGCGAGGGAATACCGTGAGCCTGCCCGTGCCCGTCAACATCGCGGTGGACATCTACCGCACTTGCAATCCCTCCAGTCCTTACACGCTGGGCACCCTATCGGCGTCCGGCGTCAAGGGGCACCTGCGGCCCACCGCGACCAACGGCCGCTTCGGCAGCGCGTCGTACTTGAAATGGACGCACATCTTGTATCTCCCCGCGGGCACCGACGTGCGCGACGCCTACAACTCGCAGCTGGACCCGGCGCGCGACAACACCCTGGCCGACACCGTGGTCGTGCCCGATAGCGCCGTGGGCGGCCGCAAGACGGCGTACTATGCCGTCTACGTCGAGGTGGTGGCGCGCGGCAGTCCGCTGCAGCACCTGCGCGTCTACCTGGATCGCTTCGCGCCGAATGGATGGCCGACGGACTCGGTGTGACGTGAAACGTAAACATAACGAATTGCTCTTGACACATCGCACCCCGTTTTCGCCTAATTGATACTGTACAAAGGTACATGCCATGAACGCTAACGGCAAGCTCGTTTACTGGCTTCTCGGCTTCCTCGCCACCCTCCTCACCGGGGCCACCGGCGGCTGGCTGTCCACCGCGCAGGCGCAAGCCCGCCTGCACGGCGAGAAGATCGCCGTCCTCGAAAGTCAGATGGCCGAACAGCACCGCCAACTCGAACGCATCGACCGCAAGATCGACCGTCTCCTCGACCCGCAGAAAGGACCGCGCTGATGGATGCCGCCCCGCTCTTGAAAGCCCTGCTGATCAACGCCGCGTATCAGGGGGCCGCCGCCGTGGCCATGCCGCTGCAAAGCGACGACGGCCGGCCGCTGGCCATCGACCCCTCGCTCCAGGACGCCGGCCTGCAAAAGAAGGGCGTGCTGGTCTACGAGGAGGCCAAGGTGCAGTACAGCGCCCTGCTCCGCGCCTTCCACGACCATAGCGGCGTTTGGCCCGATCCGAAGGTGAGCGCCGAACCGGCCGCGTCGCCGTCGTGGCCCGCCCTTCTCTCGCAAGCGCTCGGCTTCCTCGCCAAGCTGCCGCGCGAGTCACCCATCGGCAGCTTGGGGCAATTGCTCGACCTCTTGACGCAACTCGGCGCCACCCCGGCGAAGCAGCCGGGGCAGGAGTTGAAGAACTAACAACTCTCACTCGGGGCGTTGACGCGACCCCGCTCGCTTCGCTTTCTCGTTCCGCGTTCCGCGCTTAGAGAGATATCCATGCGCCCCCTCCGTCTGTCCCTTCTGTTCGCCGCCCTGGTCCTGGCCGCTGGCCACGGCCAGGCCAGGGCGGTCCCGCCTTCTCCTGCCGCCGCCGTCGTTCGCATTCCCTCGCATGGAGCGTCGGCGACGGTCATCGACACCCGCGATGGCGCCACGCTGTTGCTCGGCTGCGCTCATGCCTTCCAGGGCGCCGACCGCCGCACGCCGATCGCGCTCGACGTGCCGGTGCCCGCGGCCGGGCGGGCCAAGCGCGCCGCCATCCGCCTGCTCGACGTGGATTACGCCGCCGACCTGTCGCTGATCCTGCTGGAGGATGGGCCGCTGCCCTACGTCGCCCCGGTGGCGCCTGCCGGCCACAAACCGGGCCAGCGGATCGTCTCGGTCGGCTACGACGCGATGCGCTGGCCGGCCGTCGAACAGCCGGCGACGATCCTCGCCTTTTCTCCCGCGACCACGTTCACGCGCGAACGGCCGGGCCACGGCCGTTCCGGCGGCGGCTTGCTCGACCTCGACAATGGTTGCCTGATCGGCGTCGTGCAGGGATACGAGACGGCCGGCGCCCGGCGCGGCGTGTATGTGTCTCACGCCACGGTCCTCCGATTCCTCGATAAAGCGCGCGGCGAGCGGGGCGGCGTCAGCCCCCCGAGTTTTCCGACACCGCTCGGGGCGCTAACGCGGCCCCGCTCGCCGTGCTGACCCTGATCGTCATCGCCGTCCGTGCGGCGGCTCATTCCTCCAAGGAGCATTCCCATGAAACCCGGCTGGCAAACCAGCGAATTCTGGATCACCGTCGTCAGTCAACTGCTCGCCTTCCTGGCCCTGGTGGGCTTGCTGCCCGCCGCCGACCGGCCGAGTTTGGAATCGGCCCTGGCCAACGCGGTGACCGCCATCGTCACCATCCTCAGCAGCGCCGCCGTGGTGTTGCGCTACGTCCGGTCGCGGGCCGACCTCAAGAAGCTGCTGCCCGTGATCGCCGCGTTGTTTCTGTGCGGCGCTT
>JBBSES010000293.1:0-6246 GCA_038239465.1 Gemmatales bacterium | reverse complement strand
GGCGGGGAACACCCCCGCCGCTCGTCGTGTCAAGGCATCCGATACACCACCACTTCCTCAGCCTTGTCCTTACGGTTGCCGGCGTTGGGTGTCCATCTATACACGACCGTGGCATTCTCGGCGCGATGCCTGGCCTCGGGCAGACTCAGCAACCGCGCGTGCGGATTGTGCGACTCCTCCAGCACGATCCACTGGGAAGCACCGATGGCAGTGCTGGGAGGCGCCTGCTCGCGGAGGACCTTGCCGGCGTAGAAGTGCGCCCAGCAATAAGGATCGACGATGTAGTCGTCCGGCGCGGCATGTTCAGCGAGCCAGCGGCCGGCCTCGCGATGGCCGACGCGGTTGGCGTGCAGCGGCTTGAACGTCACCGGCAGGGCGAAGCCGGTGGCCAGCAGGAGGAGGGCCGCCGTCGCCGCCGGTTTCCACGCTGATACGGTCGAGCCAAATGAAGTCCGCGCGATCGCCGCCACGATGCCATCGGCGATGCGGACCAAAGCCGCGGCGGCCCAGAAACTGCCGCCCAGGAGCAGGGGCAGCGCGTGTCGTTCCGAGACATAGCCGACCACGCTGGCCATGCGCCACAAAACGAGGGCATGCACCAGGCAATAGACCAGCACGACGAGGGCGCCGGGGTCGGAGCGCCAGCGGTCGCGGAACCACCACAGGCCAAGCAGCGCCGGCAGCCAGACGACGTATTGATACGCGCGAACGGTTTCCACGAAGACGGCATAGAGAGCGTGCGCCGTTCGATGGCTCTCTTCTATCGGCAACCAGACGGCCAACAGCGCGCCCGACGTCGTTGCTTTCATGGGCAACGCGGCTTCCGGCGGGAATTCGTAGCCGGTGCCGTCGATCCACTTCTTCGGCGTGGGTTTGGCGGTGATGTGGCCGATGGTCACGATGTAAGGCGCCGCCAGGCTTCCCGCCCCCACGAGCAGCGCGGCCGTACATGCCAGGAACCGACGCGCGGGCCAACGAATCGTCCGCGCCGTCTGCATCCCTACCAGCACGGCCAATGTGGCCATGATTGCCAGCGCCCCCTCGGGCCGCGTCAAGTAGGCCAGGCTACCGCAAAAGCCGCACAGGAGCCAATAGAGGACCGAGCGGTCGCGCAACGCCAGCGCCGCCAGCAGGAGCGTTGTCGCCAGGAAGAGAAAGAACGTCGCTTCGGAGAGGGCGTCTCCCATGATGTGGGCGCCGACCGGAAGACTCTGAAACAGCAATGCTGCCCAGAAGCCGACGCGCCGGTCGAACAGCAGGCGGCCCAAATAGTACATCGGTACAACCAGTAATACGCCGGCCAGGGCACTGGTGAGTTGCGCGCTGAAAACCAGGGCGTCGCAGGTGGTGCCGCCCCAAAAGTAGCGCACCGGCAAGGAGACCGCCAATAGCGCGAGCGGGTAGCCGGGATGTTGGTCCATCTTCGGCAGCGCGACCGACAGCGGCTGCGCTTCGAGCAACAGGGCATAGCGGATATAGCCGATGCTATCGCGGGCGGCGACGGTCGTATGGGCCATCAGCCAGGCGTGCAGGCCGGCCGCGAACAGCAGCAAGAACGCGATGCGTGCCCCGTCGGACCAGGATCGCGGGGCGGCCGGCGTCTCTTCCATGACTATCCTCGCTTGCGGGACTTCCCTATCCCAACATCGATGCGTCGTCGTTCGGCGCGATGGTAGCGGGACGGGCATTCCCCGGTCAATATCCTCTTGTTTACGTTTCGCGCTCGGGGCGCTCACGCGACCCCGCTCGCCGGGACGGCTAAACTTATCGTGAACGGCGATGCGTCGCTCTCGTACCTATTCCATTGAGTTTTTTGGTTTCCCCGAAGGACGGCGCGCCATGTTGGAAGTCAACGAACGCATCCGCATCCCCGACTCGGAATTGCACTGGAGCTACGTCCGCGCCGGCGGGCCGGGGGGCCAGAACGTCAACAAGGTGGCGTCCAAGGCGGTGTTGCGCTGGGACGTGGCCTCCAGTCCCAGCCTGCCCCTCGACGTGAAAGCCCGGTTCCAAAGCCAATTGCGCGCACGGCTGACGACCGAAGGCGAATTGCTGATTACTTCTCAGCGCTACCGCGATCAGGAGCGCAATCGGCAGGATTGTCTCGACAAGCTGCGCGAACTCATCGTGCGGGCCACGGTTGTGCCGAAGCGGCGCAAGGCGACGCGGCCGACCCGTGGTTCGCAGGCGCGCCGGCTGGAAGGAAAACGCCATCGGGCTTCGGTGAAAGGGAGCCGCCGGTCGCCGGGGGCCGAGTAAATCCGGGAGAAACATTGAACTTTGAACTTTCCGCCCTTTCGCTATGATCCGGCCCCCTCTTCGTCCGATGGGAAGATAGGAAGCATCCTTATTCGAGGATACCGGCATGACGCCAAAGTCTTCTTCCCCGGAGCGCGCCGCCTCCCGCTCCGGCACCACCCTTGCGGCTTTCCTGGTCGGCATCCCCGTGTCGGCGGCGCTCCTTTACGCCATCCACGCGGGACCGCTGGCCCAACACGAGGCCGCCCGTTACGTCAAGCATCCGGTCGAATGCGTCGTCGTCGTCATGTTCTGCATGGCGGTGGCGGCGCTCGGCTCGAAATTCCTGGCCAGCCTGCGCGAGCGCGCCGCCCTCCGCGCATCGCTCCTGCCCGAATGGGACAATCAGCCCGTGCCGGTCGCCGAGGCCGACAAGCTGCTGGCCGACCTCGACAAGCAGCCGCGCCGCTATCGCAATACGTATCTGGGTCGGCGCCTGGCCGCGGTCCTCGAATTCGTCCATAACCGGCGCTCGGCCGCGGAACTCGACGACCAGATGCGCGGCCTGGCCGACGCCGACGCGATGTCGTTGGAAGGCAGCTACGCGCTGACGCGCTTCATCACCTGGGCCGTGCCCATCCTCGGTTTCCTCGGCACCGTGCTCGGCATCACCGGCGCCATCAGCGGCGTCACGCCCGAGAAGCTCGAACACGAGTTGAACGCCGTCACCGATGGCCTGGCCCTGGCCTTCGACGCCACCGCGCTCGCCCTCGGCCTGACGATGGTGATGATGTTCCTCAGCTTCCTCACCGAGCGTCTGGAACAGGGCATCCTCGAGCGCGTCGATGCCACGGCCGAGCGCTTGCTCGCCCACCGTTTCGAGCGCGTCACCGGCGAGGGCGGCGCTTTCGTCGAGGTGCTGCGGCAAAGCTCGCAAACCTTGTTGCAAACGAGCGAGCAACTCGTGCAAAGACAGGCGGAGGTCTGGGCCAAGGCGATGGAAGAGGCCGACAAACGCCGCATCGACGCGGAGCAGCGCTCACAGGGCCGCCTCGCCGACGTGCTGGAGAACGCCATTCAGAAGACGCTCGACGCTCATTCGCAGCGCCTGATCGACGTGGAGAAACACAGCGGCAATCAAGCCAGCGTATTGATCGAAAAGCTGACGGCGCTCTCGACGGCGGTGCGCGAGGCCGGCCGCGAGCAGCAGAACTTGCTCGCCAAGGTGGTGCAAGGCCTGGCGTCGCAGACCGATTCGCTGTCGCGTCTGCAGGACGGCGAGAAGCAGCTGCTGCGCTTGCAGCAATCGTTGCAGCAAAACCTCGATGCTCTCGCCGGCTCCGGCGCTTTCGAGCAAGCGGTGCATAGCTTGACGGCGGCGATTCACCTTCTGACGCTGAATCCGCGGCTGAACGACCACAACCGCCGACCGGGGGCCGCCGCATGAGGCGACGCCGGCAAAAGCTGGAAGTCTCCACCTTCCCCTTTTTGGCCGTCCTCCTCTGCACCATGGGCTCGCTCATCCTGGTGCTGCTGGTGATCGACCGCAAGGGCAAGGCCGGGGCGCGGGCCAAGGCGATGCAGGCGGCCATCCTGCGGGCGCGCGAGGACGAATCGGTCCTCGCCGCCCGCCAGGCCGAATGGGAGCGCCGCCGGGAAGCGCTGCGCTCCGCCCTGGAAGACGAGGTCGATAAGGTCCGCGACGAAGCCTCGGGCATTCAGCAAAAAGCCGGCGACGTTCAGCTGTCGATGCAAACGACGGAATTGCACCTCCACGAACTGACTCAGCGTGTCGTCAACGAGCGGGCCGCGCTGACGGTGGCCGAGAAAGACTTGCTCGCCCGCCGCTCGGAACTGGCCGCCAACGACCAGCAGAGCGAGGCGACCAAGGCCCAGTTACGCAAAATGTCCGCCGACCTCGATGCCCTGGAACGCACCGTGCATGACCTGAAGACGGCGCGGCGCCGGCAGCAAGACACCTATTCCCTCATCCCCTACCGAGGCAAGCACGGCGACAACCGCAAGCCGGTCTACGTCGAATGTTCGCGGCGCGGCCTCGTCTTCTTCCCGGACCAGCAGACGCTCGAAGGGGACGACCTGGCGCCGATGGATATCCGCCAGCTGGTGCAGCGGCGCCTGGCCCAGAAGCGCGCGGCGGCGAGCAAGGACGACGCTCCTTACCTGCTCATGCTGCTGCGTCCCTCGGGCATCGCCAACTATTATCGAACCATCGGCGCCCTGGTCGGCCTGAACATCGACTTCGGCTACGAACTGGTGGACGAGGATTGGGTCCTCGACTTCCCCGAGGACGATAACGAGGCTCGACCGCAACCCTGGATGCGGCCCAAGATCCCCGTCGTCACGAGTACGCCGGGCAACGGCCGCGGCGGCATCGCGGGCGGCGTCGGCCTGGGTTCTCCGACCGCTCCGGGCGGCTCCGGCAATTCTCGCGGCGGTCGGCCCGAGGGTTCGGGCGAAGGCTCGCTCGTCGGCACTCCCGCGGGCAGTCCGGGCCTCGGCATGTTGGGCTACGGCGAAGGGGCGGAACGGGGCGGCGCCGGACGCGGCTATCCCGGTTCGCTCGGCAACGGCATTGGCCCGCGCGGTACGGGCGGCACCGGCACTGGCCCCGGCGGTCTGGGCGTGCCGGCCACGAACGGTAACGGAAACGGGAGCGGCACGGGGGCACCCGGCGCGGGCAATGGCTTCGGAAATGCCGGCGGAACGGGTGCGCCCGGAACGGAACCGGGTGGAAGCGGCCGCGGCTCGGGCGATGGGACCGGCACGGTGGGAAATGGCGGCGGCGCGGGTGAGCCTGGCGCGGCTAATGGTTTCGGAAACGGCGGCGGCGCGGGTTCGCCCGGCGCGACTGGAAGCGAACCGGGTGGAATTAGGGGCGGCACGAACGGCCCAAGCGGCGTCGGATTAGGGGGCACGGGCAACGGAACCGACGGCAGCTCAAAGGGCAATCCATCATCGCATCAAGATATAAACAACCGTGCGCGTGACGGCGCGGTCGCCGGCCGCGACGGTTTCACCGGAAAAGGCCCGCTTCCCACCGATGTCGCCGCTCGGCCAGGCGTCGGCTCCGGGACCAACGCGACGGGCACCGGCGGCGCCGCGGCCAATGGTAGCGGTACCGCCTCCGCGGGACCGGGCACCTGCGGTTCCGGCACCTCCGCCGGATCGACCGGCGGCGCGGGCGGCACGACTGGCGCCGGGTCGGGAGGAAATGGTGAAGGCACCGGCGGCGGCAAGCCAGCGCTCGCGGCCAGCGCCACGGGCGGCACCGGCGAGGGAACGCCCAGCGCCGGCGTCGCGCGTTACACGCCTCCGAGTTCATCGGCCGGCGGGGCGGGCGGTTCCTCGGCCGGCGGCAGCTGCCCGGCCGGTGGTTGCCCTCCAGAAAAGCCGCGCGAGACGAAATCGCCGCCGCCGTCCGGTGCCGCGCCGCCTCCCGAGTTTTCGCCCGACAACTCGCGGGGAAGTGGGTCAGCCGCCGATGACCCGGGCGATGGCACCATCGACCCGGTCGGTCGTTTGCGCCCGCCCGGCAGCGAGGGCCGACCCGACCGAACACCGTCGCCTCCCAAGCGTCCCGCGCGCGTCAACGGCGGCCGCGAGTGGGTCATCCCCATCGAATGCACCAGCGAAGGCGTCGTCGTACCGGCGGGCGGCAGTCAGAAAATTTCCGTGGCAACCCTGCAGCGCTCCGAAGGGGCGGCGGCCTTGCGCCAGGCCGTCAAGACGATGATCGACCGCCGTCAAGCGACGGTGCGGCCCGGTGAGATACCGTACCAGCCGCAGATTCGCTTGCTCGTAAGGCCCGAGGGACTGCGCGCTTATTATTTCGCGTTTCCGGCGCTCGAAACGCTGCAAGTGCCGATGACGCGGACCAACGTGAGTTACGACAGCGATAAGCCGTGAGGATTACATCGACCGTTTTGGCCAGCGGGGGGGGTGACGCCCCCCTCGTTTTCGCAGCGCCCTACACCCGGGGGGAAGGCC
>JBBSES010000292.1:0-6268 GCA_038239465.1 Gemmatales bacterium | reverse complement strand
TTCCACGCGCTCGCGGCCGGGCATGCGCAGGTAAACGAGATAACCGCCAAACGCCACGACCCAGGTAATGAAGCGCTGCGCCAGGGAGCCGACGACGCCGTTTTCATCCGAATGGCCGATCATGAGGTACAGGGCACCGTAGCCGAATTCACCGCCGCCAAGGCCGCCGGGTACGGGGAACGCCGCTTGAATGGTCATGCCGATGGGCACGATCAGGAAATGCTCGACCAACGTGGGGATGTGGCTGAGTTCGTCGCCCGACAGGAAAATCTGGGCACTGAAGTAGAACGTCAACACCCACCCGACGTGGCCGAGCAGCGCCAAGGCCATCACCCAGAGAATGCTCTTCTGCCGCGAACGATAAATCCAGACGGCGCGCCACAGTTCCGCGAGCGTGCCGCCCACCCTGGGGGCGCGGCCAAGCCAACCGGCGACCGCGGTTCCGCGCGCTTCGGACAGCATCGACAGCCAAATCCACGTTGCCGTCGAGACGAAGACCACGCCGACCGCCGCCAAAACGACGTATTGCAGCGCCGGTTTGCCGACCAGCTTCGGATCGCCCGCCGCCCAGAAACCACATCCAAGCAGGGCCACGAACCAGAACAGGGCCCATAGAGCAAGCCCCCGGTCCATGACAACGCTGGCGACGGCGAGCGTGCGCCGGCTCTGCTCGCGCGCGATGCAGGCGGCCTTCACCAAATCGCCGCCCACGGAACCGGGAAAGAAGGTATTCCAGAAGCAGCCGAGCAAGCCCAGGCGCATGGCGTTGGTCAGCGTGAACGGCAGGTCGAGGGCACGGACCAGGTAATACCAACGCACGAACGACAGGAGCATACTGGCCAGGCACAGGAAGAAAGCCAGCGCGAGCGGTCCCTGTTGAATAGGCCCCGCCAGCATGGGGCCGAGGCCCTTGTTGCCGGGCGTTGGGTTCCAGTACCAGGCGATGATGCCCGCGAACAGGACTAGGCCGAGGGCGTACTTGGCGACGGTAACGAAAGCGGCGCGACGCACGGCGTCCCCCCGAAAAGAACTCACCCGTTCCCACGCGGCCAACGCCGGGAAAGGGTTGTATTCTGCTTTTCGGGCGCAACGCTGTCCAGGCGGCTTTTGTTGACGCCAGCGAGCGGGGTCGCGTCAGCGCCCCGAGTGTGAGAGACAAGGAGACACAGTTGAATTGCCAGGGGCGCGAAACGGCAAGTCTCCTTGTCTCCCCTTCTCCTTGTCTCCTTGTCTTTTTTCCTCGGGGCGCTCACGCGACCCCGCTCACCACCCGCTCACCACTCGTCCGTGCGGAACATCAGAGCCGGCAGGCCATCGAGGTTGAAGAGATTGGCCCACGGCTGGGTTCCGCCCCAGCCGTAGCGGGCCGCGATCGGCTTGTCCACCTTTGGACATGAAAGGACGACGGTGTCCCTGTCAATCGTGGCGTCGGCCCAATGGAAGACCTTGTCCGCGCCGGCCACGGCGAACCCTTGCAGCTTGTCCCCGTGCTTGAATGCCAACCCCTTGCCGATGTGCGTGAAGGTCAGACGAAGCTTATTGCCGTCAATCTTGTGGCTTTCGTAGAGAGGGCCGTAGGTCTCTACCTTGCGGCCATAGACCATGCCGAGGGCGACGCGCGCCGAACGAGCGCCATAGCCCGACTTGTTGATGGGGTGAATTCCTGGCCCCAGGTCGATCGCGGTGACGACGGCCGTGTTGGGGTGCTTGCGAATGCGGATGAAATTCTCGCGCGCCAGACCGGCGGCGGTCGCGTAAGGTGCCGCCGGCAGCGGAGCGAACTTCTCGGCCTGGCTCGTCACCGGGTCGGCGGGGTCGAAGGCGGAGCCGCCGCCGCTCGGCTTCTGCACCGCCAGGAAAGGAAACTCGCCCTGATTCCACTCCTTGCGCCATCCTTTGATCAGGCCACCCATCAAGGAAAATTGGTCCACGCCGAGAACGGCGGTGCCGCTCTCGCCCTGGTCCCACAAGACGCCGCGAATGCCATGGGGGATGAACGGATGGACGTGCGCTTCGTACAAGTGCCCGATTTTGCCGCGGCATTCGCCGGCCTTGAGCGGCGCGTCCGGCTTCTTCGGCGGGGTCTTGCCGTCTTTCTTCGCCTGCTCCGCCGCCTTCTCCCACGCGGCCAGGTCGGTTTCGTGCTTCTTCTGGGCGGCCTCGAAGGAGTACGTGGCGGCGAAGGTCTTGATCGCTGCCTGACAGCCCGCGTCGGCCTCGAGCATTTCCTGCGTCAGCCAGTGGCCCGACGGCGTGCCGCCCACGGCGCCGAGCATCAGGCCGACCGGCACGTCGAGGTCCTGCTGGAGCTTCACGCCGAAAGCGAAAAGCAGGGCGGAAAAGTTGGCGACGTTCTTGTCGGTCGCTTCTTTCCAGCCGCCGGTCGCCTTGGCCAAGCGCAGCTTCGGATAGGGCGCCGCCTTGAACGCCTTGTCGAGGACTTCGTCGTTCTTGGCATAGCCGGCCACGCCGCCCGCCATGTTCGATTGGCCGGAACCGACCCACACTTCGCCGACAAGAACGTCGTCGAGCGTCAGCGTGTTGGCCCCCTTGATCGTCAGCGGATCGGGGCCGCCGGCCTTGAGCGCGTCGAGCTTGAGCGACCATTTGCCGTCCTTGTCGGCGACGGCGCTCTTTTCCTGGTCGCGGAACTTGACAGTCACTTTCTCGCTCGGGGCGGCCGTGCCCCAAAGGGGCACCGGCATGTCGCGCTGGAGAACCATGTGACTGCTGAGGATGGACGGCACCTTGACGTCGGCGGCCGCGCGACCCGGCCAGCTCGCAAGCGATAGCCCCGTCAATAGAAGCAAGCAACAGCGCGGCGCTCGAGGATTCATGAGGAACTCCCGGGAAATCGAGGCAGGCAGGATGGGCGGGCAGGACGCACCAGTAAAGAAGGCAGCACTCGGCCATTTTGGGCTATCCGGGACGGCGGGGAGCCGTTGACAGTTCCCGGCGGCATCGCTAGTTTGATGGGGATGGGGAGGAAGTCACCAATCCTCCCCGGCGTCGGGGCCATGGTGAAGTGGGATCACACCACAATGGCATTGTGGAATCTCGGGTTCGAATCCCGATGGCTCCAGTTTCCCCTAAATCAGAGCATAAACATTTCCTGGGCCATTCTTCACGCAGCGGTAAACCATCGCGTCAGAGCCTTTTATTTGCCTGCCACTTCCCGTCCCTATAGGCAGTTGCCCGGCTAGTGAATCGTCCTTCTGACTCCCCTCCTCGATCCCACGCACGCAAGCGCTTGCGTCCGTCCTGACTCATCGTTACGATTATGAAGGTTCCGTGGTCAACTGCCAGGGTTCGCCTTCACGAACCTACTCTCCCGGTAGTCGCCATGCCGATCGATTCGGTCGCCGATCTCGTCAAGACCTTGCGCCGCTATCCCCTCCTTGAAGCCGCCCAGCGCGAGGAATTGGATGGCGTTCTGCAGGCGCGCTTTACCTGCCCGCGCACGCTCTCCAAGGAATTGCTGCTGCGCGGCTGGTTGACGCCCTACCAAATCAACCTGGTTCTGCAAGGCCGCGGCGCCGAATTGATGCTCGGTTCCTACGTACTGCTCGAACGCCTCAGCGAAAGCCTGCTCGGCCCGCTTTACAAGGCGCGGCATCAGCACATGAAGCGGCTGATCGCCCTGCAAGTCGTCCGCGCCGACCTCCTGGCGCATGCCGACGCCGTCGAGCGCTTCTACGCGGAAATCCAGAAAATTAGCCAGCTGGCGCACCTGCACTTGCTGACCGCCTACGACGCCGGCCCCATCGGCCCGACGCACTTCTTCGCGCTGGAATACGTCGAGGGAGTAGACCTCGACCGCTGGGTGCGGCAGGTCGGTCCGCTCGAGGTGGACCAGTGTTGCTCGTATATCCACCAGGCCGCGCTGGGCCTGCAACATGCCTTCGAGCGCGGTTTGCTGCATCAAGATTTGGAACCGGCCAATCTCGTCCTCGCGCAGACGAAGGCTGGATCGTCGAAGTCGCGCAACGGCGAATTCGAGTCGGACGCCGGCGCTCTCGACCCCGGCGTCATCAAGATTCGCAACCTGGGATTGACGCTCATTCGGGCGCAGGGTCAGCCGGCCGCCGCGGAGGGCGGGCCGACCATGGCCGACTTCCTGGCTCCCGAGCGCGCCGACGCCAGCCAGCCGGGCGACGTTCGCGGCGAAATCTACAGCCTTGGCTGCATCTTCTATTACCTCCTCACCGGTCGCGTGCCCTATCCCGGCGGCACTCCCGAGGAGAAGCAGCAACGCCATCGCCAGGAAGAGCCGGCGACGATCGAATCGGTGCGCCTGGAAGTGCCCTTCGAGGTGTCGGCCCTGGTGCGGAAGATGATGGATCGCTCGCCCGCCGCTCGGCCGCAAACCCCGCAAGCGGTGGCCGACGCCCTGGCTTCGTGGTCCGATCCCACCACCTGGTCGCGGCCGAACGAAACCATCGCCGAGGGCAACGGCGTCGCCGCCGCCAAGAAAAACCCCGAATGGAAGCAGCGCAAGCACGAGAAGGCCAGCAAACAATGGCGCCGCCTCGTCGTCGGCGGCGGCGCGGCCTTGACCGTCGGCGTGCTACTGTTCGTCGGCCTGCTCCACTGGTCGAAACCGCTGCCGCGCTCCGAGCCGGCGGCGCCGGTCGCCGCGACGAGCGGCCCTACGGCTACCGTCGAAGCGGCCCAACCCTGGCAAGATACGCACATCGATATTCCCGTCGGCGTCCCCGTCATCATCTCGGCGCGCGGCACCTGGAAGAGCGCGGAAGCGGCGACGGAATGCGGCGGCGAGGGCGAGACCGCTCTGGCCGGCGATCGCGGCATCCTGCCCGACGCGAAGCTGATGGGCCTGCTCATGCGCATCGGCGATGCCAGCCCGCCGCAGGTGGTTCCGCTGCAAAAAGTCATGGAGTTAAAGACCGGCGCCGGCCGCCTGTTCGTGCAGCCGAACCTGCGCGACCTTAAAGGGGCAAACGGCACGCTCACGCTCGAAGTCGTCGGCGGCCGCGTCAATCCCGTCGATGCCCCCGTCTGGCAGTTCGGCTGCGGCGAACTGGATGAAGGCGGCAAGCGCGTGAACAATTTCCGCGCCTTGCTCTTCCTGGCCAACGGCAATCGGTATCAAGCCGGGCTGAAACACCCCGACAAGCCGACCTTGCACCTCGTCCTCTCGCCCACCGGTGGCGGCCATGCCGGGCCCAATCGTCAATTCTGCCCCATCCGCCGCTGGACGGCGCCCGGCGATGGCGTCGTCTCCATCACCGGCGACCTGGTACACGCCCGCAACGACGGCGACGGCATCTGCGGCTGGCTCGTCTCCAGCCGGCATGGAATCCTCGCCAAGTGGGACGACGTCAAGAATCGCCGGCAAGACACCAATCTGCCGCGCGTCGAGGTCAAACGCGGCGACACCCTCGACGCCGTCGTCGATCCCCGCGGCAACGATGCCCACGATTCCTTCGAGTGGTCGCTGATCCTGCGCGTCCTCGAAGGGCCGACGCTCGTGCCCGCGCGGCCGACGGCGCCTGGTCCCCGTTAAGTTCCCGCGTTCGCGCCCTTTCTGTTTGCTATCGCTTGACACCTCTTCCAACCGATGCCCATAATGTACATTTGGTATTTCTTGTACATTAGCGAGGTATGATCGATGGAAATGAGCATCAAGGAAGTCCGCGACAACCTGGCCGACGCCCTGAACCGCGTGGCCTACGGCGGCGAACGCGTCGTCCTGGCGCGGCGCGGCAAGGGCGTGGCGGCGCTGGTGTCGATGGAAGATTTGCAGCTGTTGCAACAGATGGAGGACCGCGCCGACGTTCGCGCGGCACGGAAGGCGCTCAAGGACAAGGGCGAGATCACGTTGGAAGAATATCGTAAAAAACACAATATCTGAGCCGTCATGGAATACCAGGTCGCCCTCGCGCCAGCCGCCGAGAAGCAAATGGACCGGCTCTCCCGCCAGCGTGCCCGCGCCGACGCCGTGGCGGAACTGAGCCGAAATCCCCGGCCCCACGGAGCGATCAAGCTGCAAGGCGGCGACGATCTCTACCGCTTGCGCGTCGGCAACTATCGTGTCGTCTACGCCGTGTAAGACAAGCGGCTCGTCGTCCTCGTCGTCCGCGTTGCCCATCGCAAGGACGCCTACCGGGGCATGTGAAGCAGGCTTCCCAACGAAAAATATCTCGCCCTTTCTTTTTCTCCCTCACGAATCGCCGCGCCGCTCGTTGAAGGTGGCGGAGGAGCGAAATCTTGGCGCCTGACCCGTCACGCCCGACGCCGCGCGCGG
>JBBSES010000291.1:0-6297 GCA_038239465.1 Gemmatales bacterium | reverse complement strand
GCCCAGGCCGGCGAGTATCTGGCCATCGGGGCGATAGGCTAGGCGCGTGATCCAGCCGGCGTCGATCGAGCGCAGGTCTTGCCCGGTGCCGGCGTCCCAGATTTTGACGACCCCCTGTTGCCCGGTGCCCAGGCAGGCGGGGCGGAAGCAGACGCAAGAATGGCCTTCGAGGTCGTGGTTCATCGTGCCGGTGGCAACGTCCCAGATTTTAACGCTATCGTTGTTGCTCGCGGAGGCCAGGAGTTTGCCGTCGGCGCTGAAAGCCACGTGCAGGACCGGCTCCTCGTGCCTGGCCAGCGCGCGGATCGGGGCGCCGGTTTTGGCGTCCCACAAACGTATCGTGTAATCGTCGCTTGCGCTGGCGACGATAGTCTCGTGAATCGCCAGGTGATTGACGCGGTTGCGGTGGCCCGGCAGCGTATGCCGCGCGTGGCCCGTCGCGGCGTCGAGGATCTTCACCTCGTTTCCCGCGCCGACCGCGAGCCAGTCCCCCTTGGGACCGTAGGCGACGCAGCATTGCCCCGCGACGCGCGTCTCGCCGCCGGCACAGAGGCGTGCCAGGTAATGCCATTCCCACATGCGTTGCCCTTCATCGCACAGGCTCAATAGTTGCCCGGCACCGGCGACGTTATTTTCGGAATAGAGGCGGTCGGCCAGGGCGATGCGGCTGGCATACAACGTTTGCCGTGCTTCTTCGAGGGCGGCGGCTGGGCGAGACGGCGACCGGCGGGTCGGCCGCGATCGGCGCTGAGAGGCGGACGGTCTCCGCCGGGTCGCCAGGCTCGGGCATCGGTTTCCTCCAGGGCGGGGGCAAGGGAATTCCCCCTATATTACGCGACCGGCGCCCATTATGGGACACGGCCGTCCTCATCTTTGTCCTCCTGGCGAAAAACGGCGAATCTTTCGAGCCGCGCTAACGCTCTAATCCCCGTCGCCCGATTTGACTGGGGTGCCCACCGCGCTAAAATGAAGTAGTTTTGGCGAAAACGCGGCGAAAGCGAGGGGTGGCCATGCGCAGCTTGATCGCGATACCTGTCTTCAACGAAGAGCGTCACCTGCATAGCGTCCTCCGCGAAGTGCGGCGTTTCGCTTCCGATATCCTCGTCGTCAACGACGGCTCGACCGACCGCACGGCCTCCCTGTTGGGGCAACAGGCCGATATCCAGGTGGTCACGCACGCGATCAACAGCGGCTACGGCGCCGCCTTGATTTCCGCGTTCCGCTTCGCGCGGGAGCAACGCTACGACGTACTCGTGACGATGGACTGCGACGGCCAGCACGAACCGGCGCGCATCCCGGTGCTTCTCGAAGCGATCCACGATTGCGATATCGTCTCGGGCAGCCGCTACTTCCGCGACTTCCGCCAAGACACGGCCGCGCCGGAGCAACGGCGGCACATCAATGAGCAGGTGACGGCCGAACTCAACGCCCGCTTTCACCTCGACATCACCGACGCCTTCTGCGGCTTCAAGGCCTATCGCCGCGAAGTGCTGGACAAGCTGCACATCACCGAGACCGGCTGGGGAATGCCGTTGCAGCTGTGGGTGCAAGCGGCTCGCCTGGGCCTGCGCGTCAAGGAGGTCGGCGTGCCGCGCCTCTATCTCGATCCCAATCGCGCCTTCGGCGGCATGATGGACGATGGTGCCCAGCGCCTGGCGTACTATCGCTCGGTGATCGACGCGGAGGCCAGCCGCGAACTGACATCGGTCGGCGTCACGCCCTGTCGAGCGACCGCGCCGGAGATGTGCGGGTGACCGACACGCAACGCTGGCTAGCCCCGCGCGACGACGGCGCCATCCTGGCCGTTCCGCCCTTACGCGAGGTCGGCCGATTGGCGCTAGGCAATCGACGCAAGCTAGCGGACTCACCCCTGCGTATCCTGGGCCGACCGCTCAGCACCCTCCGCGAGCAGGCCGGCCGCGAGGCGAGACTTGCCGCCATTCAGTACCTCCAGGATGCCGGCGAACCGATTCCCGTCTTCTCCTCTGGCACCCTCTTTCTGGCGGGCCATCAACCGGAACTCTTCCATCCTGGTGTATGGGTCAAGAACTTCGCGCTGCACGGTTTGGCGCGAACCCATAACGCCACGCCGATCAACCTCGTCGTCGATAACGACACGGTCAAAAGCGCCGCCGTTCGTCTGCCCCGAGGGGAACTACCCGACGTGCACCTGGCGACGTTGCCCTTCGACCACGCGACCGGCGAAGTGCCCTACGAAGAACGCACGGTGCATGACGAGGCGCTCTTCGCCACCTTCGGGGAGCGAGGAATGGACGCCCTTCGTTCGTGGAACTATCGCCCGATGCTGGCCGACTGGTGGGCGGAGGTCCAGAGCCAGACCGCGCGGACGCCGCTGCTGGGCGAGCGGTTCGCCGCCGCCCGCCGCGCCACCGAGCGACGCTGGGGCTGCCATAATCTCGAAGTGCCGCTAAGCGCTCTGTGCCGCACCGAATCGTTCGCCGTCTTCGCGCTGCACATTCTCGGCGACTTGCCGCGCTTCCATCATGTCTACAACGAAGCGGTCCACGCTTACCGGCGTCGTTATGGCATCAAAAGCCGCAACCATCCGGTGCCAGACCTGGCCCGCGACGGCGACTGGCTGGAGGCGCCCTTCTGGGCCTGGCGCGCGGGAGCCACGCGCCGGGGCCGGCTGTTCGCGCGGACGACCGCCGACGGCATATCGTTGCGCACTGGCAATGAGGCTTGGCCCACCGTGAAGAGAGGGGATATCGCCGCCTGGCAAAATCTCGAACGCGCCGCCTTCAAGGTCCGCACCCGGGCGCTGACGACCACGCTCTTCGCTCGGCTGCTGCTAGCCGACTTGTTCATCCACGGCATCGGCGGCGGTAAATACGACGAGTTGACCGACGACTTGATGCGCGCCTTCTTCGAGACCGAAGCGCCCGGCTTTATGGTCCTGTCGGCGACGCTGCATTTGCCGATTCCGGCCTACGCCGTGGAGATCGAGCAACGCCGCCGACAGGCGACAACGGTACGCGACCTGTACTACAACCCGCAACGATATCTGCATAATGAAAGAGATGGCGAGGTCCGCGAACTCGTGGCTCAGAAGCGTGAGTGGATCGAACGCGAGCCAGCGAACGCGGCCGAGAAGGAACAACGTTTCCACGCCATTCGCGCCCTCGGCGACCAATTGCGGCCCCGTGTCGCCGATGACGTCGCCGCCGGGCGGATGCGGCTCGCCCAGACGGATCGGGAGCTTGCCGCCAACGCCGTCCTGCAACGGCGCGACTATGCTTTCTGCCTGTTTCCCGAGGCAAAGTTGCGGCCGTTCTGCGTCTCGTTCCTGCGACCCGAGGGCTGAGCGATGGGCATGGATCAAACCGTGACGTTCGCCGCGACGGTGCCGGCCTGGCCCGTCGTCGCGGAGATACTCCACCGGCACGGCTACCCCATCCAGACGCGCATGATCGATGGCGAACTCGCATTCCCCGACGAAGTGCCGCCCGAGACATGGCGCGAGTTGCGCGTCGGCACGCCGCAAGGAATGATTACGATACGGCGAGAGGCAGATCGCGTTACTCTGGTGACATGGGGAAATGCCGACGCTTCATTGTCGCAAGCGTGGAACGCTTTGACGTGGGCCTTCGCGGCGGCCGGCGGCGGCGCGGTCGTTCTGCCCGCGGGGACGCTGGACGCCGACCACTACCGTCAAAGCGCCGATCTTCCGCCCGCATTACGCGAGAAATAGCCATGAGTGATACCATGTTGGACGAACGCATCCGGGCCGCGATCGAAGCCAATCCCAATGGCATGACCATGCAGCTGGCCCGCGACCTCGGCGTACCAGAGGTCGAGGTCATCCGCGCCTTGCCGGATGGCCGTTCCGTCGAACTTGATATGGCGCGTTGGGAAGAACTGATCGGCAGCTTCGCCGGATTGGGGAAACTGCACGTCATCGTCAGCAACGGCGGCGCCACGCTCGAAGCGGTCGGCGAGTTCGGCAACTTCAGCACCTGGGGCGAGTTCTTCAACGTGCAGACGCCGTCGCTCGACATGCACATTCGTTGGCCCCATCTCGGAGCGGCTTTCGCCGTCGAGAAGCCGGGACACACGAACGGCGTCAACACCTACAGCTTTCAGTTCTACGACAAGGCCGGCAACGCCGCGTTCAAGGCCTTCATGGGCATGGGCAGCCAGGCGCCGGGGCCGGATCGTCAGGCGGAGTTCGCGCGGATTCGGCAGGCGTTTCGACGCGAAGCGTAGGCGGGCGAGCGTCGAGGCGTTAGCCCGACGTGTGAGCAGGTATCAGGTCGTCGTCGCCATCCCACCCGCGGTTGAGCGGGGCAACCAGCTGCCGCAATTGTTCGTAGACGGCCTCGGGAATCAGCACGAAACGCTCCTGCGTGCGCGGATTGACGGCGCGCGGCGGACTTTCTTCCGTCATCATCCGTTGCTGTTGATCGGTCAATTCGATCATGCCGGGTCTCCTTTCTTCGCATCGAACCCAGGCGCAACCGAAAACGGCAAGATGCGTTGACGAATCCCCTCCTTTGCAAACCCCTTCTCCTTCCGGTATCCTGGCACGGGTCGAAAACGCCACTGGTTACCCCTGGGAGAAGCTTCATGCCGGCCGTGCCGCTGTCGCGGGTCGCCGTCCACCTGCGTCCCGAGGATAATATCGCCGTCGCCGCCCGCCCCCTGCCGCCGGGCCAGGAGGTGCAGGTCAACGGCGCCACGATCATCGTCGGCAAACGGATCGGCCTCGGGCACAAAATCGCCTTGCACGCCATCGCCAAGGGGGAGCCGGTCAAGAAATTCGGCCAGGTAATTGGCTTCGCCAGCCAGGACATCGCGGCCGGCGAGCACGTCCACGTCCACAACCTCGGGGCCGACGCCTTCGAGCGCGACTACGCCTTCTGCCGCGATTGTCCCCCGCCGCCGCTTCGGGCCGAGCCGCGCTCCTGGATGGGCTACGACCGCGGCGATGGCCGTTATGGCACGCGCAATACCATCGCCATCATCAGTACCGTTAACTGCTCGGCGAGTACGAGCAAATATATCTCCGACCGCTTTCGCCAGACCGAATTGCTCAAGCAATATCCCAACGTCGATAGCGTGGTGGCCATCACGCACAAGGCCGGCTGCGCCATGCAGTACGACGGGCCGGACCACCGTCAACTCGATCGCACGCTTGCCGGCTTCGCCAAGCACGCCAATGTCGCCGCGTATATCCTCATTGGCCTGGGTTGCGAGACGGGGCAAGCCATTCATCTCATCGAGGGCGAGGGCCTCATTCAACTCAACGGCTCGCACAAGCCGCCCAAGGTGTTGAGCATCCAGGAATGCGGCGGCATCCGTAAGACGGTGGACGCGGGCGTGCAGGCCATCGCCGAGTTGTTGCCGCGCGTCAACGACGTGAAGCGCGTGCCGCTGACGGCTGACAAGATTGTCCTCGGCACCAACTGCGGCGGCTCCGACGGCAACAGCGGCGTGACGGCCAACCCCGCTCTCGGCGTCGCTTCCGATTTGCTCGTCGCCCAGGGCGGCACCAGCATCATCGGCGAAACGTCGGAAATTTATGGCGCCGAACACATCCTGACGCGCCGCGCCGTCAGCCGCGAAGTGGGCGAAACACTGATCGAACGCATCAAATGGTGGGAGTGGTACACAAGCATCTTCGGCGCCGAGATCAACAACAACCCGTCGCCCGGCAACAAGGAAGGCGGTCTGACGACCATCTACGAAAAGTCGCTCGGCGCCATCGCCAAGGGCGGCAGCACGGCGCTGGTGGACGTGGTCCGCTACGCCGAGCCGGTCAAGGCCAAGGGGTTCGTCGTCATGGACACGCCCGGTTATGACCCGGTAAGCATGACCGGCATCGTCGCCGGCGGGGCGAATGTTCTCGTCTTCACGACGGGTCGAGGCTCGGTCTTTGGCTGCAAACCGGCGCCGTCGATCAAGGTGGCGACCAACACGCCGATGTACGAACACATGATCGACGACATGGATATCGACGCCGGCGTCATCCTCGACGGCACCTCGGTGGAGACGGTGGGCCGACAGATCTTCGAGGAGATATTGGCCGTCGCCGGCGGCAAGAAGACCAAGAGCGAGATCAACGGCGTCGGCGAGGAGGAGTTCGCGCCGTGGAGTATTGGACCGACGTTGTAGATATCATTATGGAGGTGCCCCATGAGTGCATCGACGGAGTTTCGGCAAGCCGCGGCGCCCGTGCCAGCGGCGGAATTGCTCGCCATCGAATTGGCGACGTACGCGCGCGAGTTGCCGCGTTTGCTCGCGGAGATGCATGTATCTTGGCGAGGGGGGGGGGGG
>JBBSES010000290.1:0-6311 GCA_038239465.1 Gemmatales bacterium | reverse complement strand
GGCGAGGAGCCAAACAAGGGCGCCGACCAGGAGCAAGATTTTATCCTTGCCGCTCCACTTCTTCTTCGTGGGCCGTCGGCGCGTGGGCGCGGCGCCGAAACCGAGGTCGCCTTCCGGCGGAGCGTCCGCGGTGAAAGGAAATTCGGCCGCGGATTCGGGCGGCGCCTCGGCGGTCAAGCTCGGCGCCGGCGGCGGGAACCCATCGATGGCGCCAGCCAGCTGCGAAGGTTCGAGCGGCGCGGGAAACAGCGGAACGTCGGCGACCGGCGCGGGCACTTCGGGCGGCAACGCTTCCGCCAGCAACAGTGGTTCCTCGCCGGTGGCGGGCGCTTCCGGCGCGGCGGGGATCTCCGCCGGTATCAATTCCGGCATCGGCAACACGTCCATGATCGCCGGTTCCGCGGGGGGCAGTTCCAGGAGGGGAAGCGCGGGAAGTTCGACGGTCGGCGCGGGCACGTCGTCGTTGGCGTCCACGGCCGACACGATGGCGCTGGCCATCGGCAGTTCCAAGGGCGGCGGCTCCGACACCACCTCGACGGCGGCCGGCAATGGCATATCGAGCGTGACGGGTTCGACCGCTTCGACCGTGGCGACCGCCAGCGGCGTTTCGACGGGCACCGGCTCGGGGGCCTCGGCGGCGACCTCCAGGACCAACGGCTCGGCGGCGGCCGCGATGGCGACGGCGAAAGGGAGATCGGCCGGTGCTTCCGGTTCAGGAAAAGTCAGCGCCGGTTCCAGAGCATGGAATTCCGCCTCCGGCACGATGGCCTCTTCGGGCGGGGCGGGAAACGATATCTCGATGGGCGCCGGTTCGGGGCGGACGGCCACCGCGACGGCGATGGCTTCCGGCTCGACCGGCGGCGCGGCCACGGCGACCGCCACCTCGGGAAAGGCCGTATAGCTATCGGTCGGCCCGACCATTGCTTCCACGGCCGTGGCGAAGGGCACTCCCGCGCCCGCATGAAAGGAGCCATCCGGCTCAGATCCGAGGATGGTATCGCTGGCCGGAGGACTGGGGAGAAAGGAATCGGCGTCGAACAGCGGCATCGCCGCGGCCAGCGGATCGGTCGCCGATGGACTGCCGTTCTCGGACGACTCGATCACGGGCGCCGGCGCCGGCACCTCCGCGGCAAAGACGCGCATTGCTTCGGCGGCATCGGCGGCCGACGCGAACCCTTCGCCGCGCAAGTCGCGGAGCAGACGCAGCAGGCCGGGACGGGCGATGACCTCGTGAGGAAGCGCGTCGAGCGCGGCTCCCGCCGGCATCACCTGGCCTGTCAGCAGGAAAACGAGCGTATGCGCCAGACCGCGCAGATCGGCGCGCGGATCGATCCCTGCCGCCGGATCGGCCCCCGCTTCCAGCTGCGACAATCCGAAGTCGGTCAGCTTCAGGGCGGCATCCGAGGTGAGAATCAGATTGGATGCCTTGACGCGGCGATGCGTCAGCCCCTTGGCGTGGGCATGCGCTAAAGCGTCGGCGGCATTGGCCAGGAGGTCGCAGGCGCGCGCGACGCCGAGCGGTCCCTCACGGCGTACTCGATGCTCCAGCGAGGTGCCGTCCACGTATTCGCGGGCGAATAGGTACAGATTTCCTAGCTGGCCGACCGTGACGACGGGAGCGATGCCGGGATGCTGCAGCTGGGCGGCCGCGCGAACGTCCTGCATGAACCGCGCGACCGCTTGAGGATTGGCCAGGCGGTTCTTGCGCAGGAGCTTCAAGGCGACCGTGCCCTGCTTGCCGGGCCGCCGGGCGTGGAAGCTGGGGCCGAGGTCGCCGGCGCCCAGCCGGTCGAGCAGTTGATAGGTGCCGAGCTTCAAGTCTTGAACGCGGCCATTGCGCAAATGGTCCGCCTGAAACGCGGTCAGCCAGCCCATCTCGACGAGGCACTGCGCCAGCACGGCCGGATCGGTGCCGTCGAGGTCGGGCGTCCGCGCCAACTCGTCGAGTTGCGTCGGCTGCAAAAGTCCGCTCTCGCGGAGGACGTGCAAGAATGTGACGGCGCGTGCGACGGTCATTGCGCGGTTCCGAACGAGGATGAAGGGGCCACGAAGAAGAAAATCGTAACCGGCGCGCCGAACCGTGTCCAGCGCGGCATCTCGATGGCTTGCCGTTTCGCGTTTACTCCGAACGCATCATTGATACAGATACACGTAGAGGCTAAACGCCAGCGCCGTCAAACCCGCCACTCCCGCGATGGCCCACAGCACGCTCTTTTGCCTGGCCGCCAGCGATAGCGAGGCGATGGCCACGCCTGCCTGGGCGCAGAGCATTCCATAGAAGAACTGCCGGCTGCGGTTGCGATGCCGATCCGAGGCGACGCTGTGTTCGCGCACCTGCACCTCGAAGAGGGCCGCCACCTTCTGGTTGTAGTTCGCTTCCATGCGATAGCGCCGGGCATCGTAGTCGAAGCGGGCGGCTTTCAACAGGGCCGTCAAATCCTCGGCGGCGGCGCGGGCCAAGGTGTCGCCGCGCATGACGGCATCGACGGCTGCGCGAACGTCCGCCAGTCCCTTGTCCTGGCTTCCGGGAACGTCAGCCAACTCCGCGTCGAAGCCGAGCAACGCCTGATGAAACGCCGCCACCGGCCGCACCAGGGCGGCTACGTCACGGTCAATGGTCTCCAGCGTGCGGCTAATCGGCCGGGCGGCGCGGTCGAATTGGACCGCGTTCCCCTCCGCCGTATCGACTGCTTTACGCAGCTGGCCCGGCTTCAATGCCAGCACCAACGGCGCCGCCTGTTCGTCGGGCAAGCGCTCGGCAATGGCCTTCAGTACCGCATCGACTTGCGGATCGTCGAGGGCGGCGTCCTTCACTTCTGGCAGCTTGCCCGTACCGACGTACTGGAAGCTCGCCTTGGCCCCTTCGCTGGCCAGTTCCTTACCGAGGTTGACGCGGGCCGCCTTGGCGCGCTCGGTGTCCTTGCGCGAGGCAGCGACGAGGGCATCGGCCGCCTGGCGCAACGGCTTGCCGGAATCGCCCCGGCTGGCTTCCGCCTTGGCCACCGCTTCTTGCAGCCGCGTCGCGTCCTTCTCGGCGCTCTGTAATTTGCGCACCAAGCGATCGGCTGACGCTTCGAGCAACGCCGGATCGACGGTGGCGAAGCGGGCCACCGACGGCAGCAGTTCCAGCGTCGATTCCAGTCCCTGCCCGCGAATGCGTTTGGCCTGGAAGAAACCCCATTGGTCGCCGGCCTTCGACTGGCTCTGGCCCGCCAGCGACCGATAGAACTGCGATTGCGTCATCTCGCTCGACGACACCCCGGCAAGGAGCGTGCCCAGGATCGTCAATATCACCGGCGTCGTCGTCAGCACGATTTCCCAGGTACTCTTCTTGATGGCGGCGGTTTCGGCGCTAGGGGTCGAAGGCTCGCTCATGGCGTCGCGTCCCGGAGGGTGGATGATGTCGGTTGCGGGGATTGTAAGAGAGCTGTCGGGCCGCCGCAAGCATCCGTTGAAACGCGACTTTTGCTAACAACACGCCGCGCCGCGTCATTATCCCTGACCGGCTGATTTCTCTAGCGAAAGGCACCGTGATGCGAAACCGCGCGTACTTCTTCATGGCGATGATCGTCGTCAGCGTCGCCCCTCGGACCAGCGCCGCGGAGGAAAAGGCGTTTCCGCCGGGATGGTTGCCGATTCAGCGGCTGGACGACGCGACGCCTTACGCCGATTTCCGCAAGGTGGACGACAAGATTCACCTGTACCTGCCGCCGAAGGTCGATACCGTCCGCGGCGTCTTCGTCTGTTACGTCTTCCATAGCGCCGACCCGCGCGAGTTGGCCCGACTGTGGAAGTTCGCCCTCGTCACCGTGCCCTGGCCCTTCGAGTACGACCTGGGGATGAAGGACCGGCGCAACCCCCGTATCAAGCTAGGGCATCCGCTTGGTGATATGTCGTTTCTTCTCCGCTACCTGGAGACGGCCGCCAAGGAGACGAAGCACCCGGAACTGGCCGCCGTCCCCATCGTCGGCTGGCTCGGGCAGAATGGAGCCGGCCTGTGCGCCGACCTGGAGAAGCGTGCCCCCGGTCGCGTACTTGCCTGGGGCGACGCCTGGTATGGCGATTGGCCCAAGCACCCCGAGTTGATCGCCACGGTGCCGGTGGCGTCGGCCTGGGAACTGAGCGACGAGAGGAAACGCCGCGAACAGCGCGACGCCTGGACGAAGGAGCAAAAAGAGAAACTGACGCCGGCCACCGACCTCCGCTGTTACGCCAACACATTCGGCTTCAAGCACGGCATCTACTCGAAGTTCAACTTCTTCGCCGCTTACCTCGACCGCTGTATTTCCCTCCGCATGCCCGACGAAATGCCGGCCGCCGGGCAACCCGTCAAACTGAAACCGCTGGACCCGAGCAAAGGCTGGGTGGGGGACTTTAACGAGATCTCTGAGTGGGCGGCCATCGCACCCGCCAAGGAAGCGCGCGGCATGATCGGCCCGACTTATCTGCCCGACGAATACTTCGCCTGGGCCTGGCGTTCCTACCATTCCGCGAACCCCGACCTGCGCATCGTGGCGCCCGTTCAAGAGTATCGGGCAGGTGGCGGCAAACAATACGGCCTCGGTTATGGCGGCCAGGTGACCGCCGACGCGCCATTAAAATTCGCCGCCGAGTCCAAGGGGGAGTACGCCAAGATCGAATTCCGCGACGGCAATCGTCTTTTGGGGACCGCTGACAAGGCACCCTGGCAGGTCGAGAACGTCAAACTTTCCAGGGGGCTGCATGTCCTCTTCGCCGTCGGCGTGACGGCCGAGGGAGGTTCCAAGGCGAGCCGGCCGGCGTTTCTCATAGGTGAGTAGGGCGGATATCGCTGCATGACTTGCCGTTTCGCCCTATAAAAGAAAGGAGAACGACGGCGAGGACCATCCCATGCAAGTTAACGTGCAATCGCCCGACCAACAGCTGGCCGACCTGCTCGCCGGCCTGACCGAGCAATTGCGCCAGGGTGCCTCCCCCGACGTGGACGCTGTCGCTCGGCAACACCCCGACCTCGCCGAGGAACTGCGGGCGCTATGGGCGGCGGTGCAATACGCCGAGCGCTTCGCGCGCGTCGATGACGACGAACGGCTCACGCTCGATTTTCAATCTCCCTTGCCAACCCCGGCCGCGGCCCCGTTGCCGCGCGCCTTCGGCGATTACGAACTGCGCGAGGAACTAGGCCGCGGCGGCATGGGTCTGGTCTATCGCGCACGGCAGCACAGCCTCGACCGCGACGTGGCCCTGAAAATGGTCCTGCGCGGCGACCTCGCTTCTGGCGCTGATCTAGCGCGCTTCCGCGCCGAGGCCGAATCCGCCGGACGTTTGCAGCACGCCAACATCGTCCCCGTCTACGAAGTCGGCAGCCACGACGGCCAGGCTTATTTCAGCATGAAACTCGTCTCCGGCGAAACGCTGGCGGCGCGAGTGGCGCGCGGCCCGCTGCCGCCGCGCGAGGCCGCGCGGCTGGTCGCCATCATCGCCCGCGCCGTTCACTACGCCCATCAGCAGGGCGTGCTGCACCGCGACTTGAAGCCGTCGAACGTCTTGCTCGACCGCGCCGGCGAACCGCACGTCGTCGATTTCGGCCTGGCCAAGCGCGTCGAGGGCGGCCACAATCTGACGGGCACCGGCGCCATTCTCGGCACCCCCAGCTACATGGCTCCCGAGCAAGCGGCCGGCACGCGCGGCGTCGTCGGCCCCGCCAGCGACGTTTACAGCCTCGGCACCATCCTCTACGAACTGCTCACCGGCCGGCCTCCCTTCCGCGCCGCCACGGCGGTGGACACGATCATGCTCGTCCTGGAGCAAGAGCCGGTGTCGCCGCGGCGCCTCAATCCGCGCGTGGACCGCGAACTGGAAATGATCTGCCTGAAGTGCCTGCAAAAGCCGACCGATTTGCGCTACGCCAGTGCCGCCGCCCTCGCCGACGACCTGCAAGCCGTGCTGCAAGGCGAGCCGATCGCGGCCCGGCCCAGCGGCGTGGCGTCTTTCATGGCCAACCTGCTCCGCGAGACGCACCAGGCCGCCGTCCTCGAAAATTGGGGCGTCCTGTGGATGTGGCATAGCCTCGTGCTGTTCATCCTCTGCGCTGTCACCAACTGGTTCAGCTGGCGCGGCTATCAAAGCGTCTGGCCTTACCTGAGCCTGTGGACGGTCGGCCTCTGGACCTGGGCCGCCATCTTCTGGTGGCTGCGGCGCCTGGGCGGCCCCGTCACGTTCGTGGAACGGCAAATAGCCCACGTCTGGGCCTCGGGCACGGCGGCGAGCGTCAGCCTGTTCGTCGTGGAAATGCTGCTCGACTTGCCAGTGTTGACGCTGTCGCCCGTATTGGC
>JBBSES010000289.1:0-6343 GCA_038239465.1 Gemmatales bacterium | reverse complement strand
GAACACCGTCGGCAATTTGGGCGGAGCGGCGGCCGGTTACGCCACCAGTGCGGTCCTTGCGCATTTGGAACAGCCCCATTTGCCGGGCGCCGAAGCAGATCGCTTCGGCTGGCAGGTCAATCTGTTGAGCTTCGCGGCCATCTACCTACTGGCCGTGTTTCTCTGGCTGCGCGTGGACGCGAGCCAATCGGTGGTGCCGGAAGTGAGCGACAAATAGCCAGGAAGGGAAGAGGCCTACTCACGACCGCCGGGCCGCTGCCGTGAACATAATCGCCTTTCGTTCCGAGACCACCACGCCGCCCGGCTTCTCGCGGGTGATGGCGAAGAGTTTCGGGTCGTTAACGGACAGTTTGCCGCGAATCGGAATGATCGCTTCCCCGCTGGCCGGTATGTCGAAGACGCCGCCATCGATGGGATAACGCTCGTCGCGCTGAGCGTCGAATATCCACAGCTGATACTGGTCGAGACGCGGGTCGTTCGCGGGCAGGCCGCGCAGGCGTAGGAAGCCTTCCTGTCGGGCGTTGTTCCACAGCACTTCGCCGCGCGCGTTCGCGTCGGAGGCGCCGGCTAGCTGGATGCTGCCGGGACGATCGGCCAGCTGTTGATAGCGCTGCTCAGGCGTGAGAGTGACTGGCGGACGACTCCACCATATCCCTACCAGAAGACAAGCGGCGGCCAACCCCCCGGCTAACCACCAACGCCATCGTGAGGCGCGCGGCTTGGGGCGAATGGGAATGAGGAGCTGAGAGGACGCCGCGGCGCGGGGCGTGACCATCGATGCCACTCCCTCGATGCGTTGCCGCAGGGCGGCCGGCAACGGCGCGGCGCACTCCGCTGCCAGGCTCAGGTCGAGCGCGGTGGCGGCGAAGTCCAGTTCGTCGGCATCGACGTCCGGGAAATGGCGCAGTAAGAAGTCCACTTCGGCTTGCTCGGCCGCGGAGAGGCCGGTGGTGGCTCGGTCGGCCAGCAGATCGAAGAGACGATCGCGCGACGGCGGTGGGTTCACGGAACGAGGCCCTCCCCGCTCGCGGCCAGTGTTCTGGCGAGTATCGGCGTTCCTCGCACAGCCAGGCCGCTCAATGGCTTGAGCCGCTCACGCACTTGCAACAACCCTCGGCGAACGTGCGTCTTGACCGTGCCCAACGGCAGTCCGGTGGCGCGGGCAATCTCCTCGTGCGTCAGTCCCTGGTAGATAGCCATGCACAGGACGCGGCGCGGCTCTTCGCGCAATTCGTCGAGCGCGGCCGCCGCTCGCGCCGCCTCGTCGCGCAGTTCGACGGCATCGACCGCCGGCGCCGGCAACGTCTCGGGCAACGGCACCGGATCGGGCCGGCGCTGGCCGTGGCGCCGGCGATCGATCAGCCGGCGACGCGCGATGGTATGGATGAAGGTCGTCTCGGCGGCGATGCGGCCATCGTAGCGATGAGCGTTCTTCCACAAGTCCACGAAGATTTCCTGGACCGCGTCCTCGGCATCGGCGGAGTTGGCGAGAAAGCGACGCGCGATGCTCCACACGAGGCCGCCGTAACGGTCGAGGCATTCGCTCACGGCGCCAGGTTCCCCGGCGGCGATTCGTGGCAGCACGCTGTCGGGCACGCGGCACATTCCTCAGAGCTAGCGGTTGGGTGGGGAGTAACCCGTTCACCCCGTCTATCTATGAATAGACGCCCGCCGACGCCGATCAACGTGAATGCTCCACGGTTGGCGATTTGGCTTAACGGCTTGGAAAATCGCGTCGCAGCGCCGCGCCGAAGCTCGCCTCCAGCTGCGCGGGCCATTCCGGTTTGGCGTAGAAGGCGAAATCGCCGCCGCCGTTGCAAACCTTGAGAAGGAGCGGGTTGGCGCCGGGCCGCAGGCGCAACGTCGGCCGTGCCTGGTCCGGGGCTACGGCACGATAGATATCTTGCGCGACGATTTTCTCGCCATTAAGCCAGGCCGTCAGCGTGTCGTCGCTGCCCAGGGACAAGGTCATGGCCGCCGCGTCCGCCGATGTCATTTCGTGATACAGATAAACGCACGTCCAATCGTTATTGCCGAACAGACGCAAGTCATAGGGCCGGCCTACGTGAAAGTTTGGCAACTCCTTCCAGGTGAGGGTCTGGCCGTCCTTGCCCTTGTAACTGGCGCGCAAATCGATTTCCTTCTCGGGCGGGTAAACGGTGGCGAACCCCCTTTTGTCGCCATTATCGAAGGGGCCGATGAAATACCACTTGCCTTCGAGATTGGGCAACCCGTTCAACTTCAGGGTCGCCAGGATGGTTTCGTCGCGCGTGGCCCGCTTTTGGTAGGAGAATCCGAGCGGGACAGGGGGCGTGTCGGGCGTCGCTCGTTTGTCAATCGTGGGCATTTCGGTAGTGAAAGGCGTGGCGGGCGGGCTCAGGCCGATCCAAGCTCCGACGCCGATGCCGACGACCGCGACTAGACCACCCGCCAGGAACCACTTGCGCCCGCGTCGTGGGGCGACCGTCTCGACGGGCAGCACGTCGGTGCCGGGATCGGTAAGCGACTTCGACGGCAATTCGGAGACGGTGGGAGTCGCCGTCGGTTCACTCGCCGGGCGGTTCGTGAGCCACGTATCGGTCAGCACGTCCGATCCGCTGGGGGCAGGCAGGGCGGCGATCAGGTCGGCCGGGGATTGGTAGCGATCCTCGGGCCGCTTGGCCATCAGCGCGCGGACCACGGCGATCGTCTCCGGCGGCAGGTCGGGACGCAGCGCCTGCAAAGCCGTCGGTTCCACTTCCTGATGTTGACGCAGTTTGGCGCTAGCGCCGCCCGAAGGGAAGGGAACGCGCCCGGCGAGCAAATAGTAATAAATGCAACCCAGGCTATACAGGTTCGAGCGGACATCAGCCAGCACGGAGCCGGGCAGCTGCTCGGGGGGCCAAAAGTCGAGGCTGTCCGCGCTCACGGCCGGCAGCACGAGCGACGAGTTGCCCGACAGGCCGCCGCGCGCCTGTGGCCGCAAGAGTGTCAGGCCCAGATTGCCGATTTTGACGTGTGCCTCGCTGAATAGTTCGGAACTGGGGCGCGGTGTCTGTTCCGCGGGGCCAGGCGAACCGGCCAGGCGCGTCACCAGCAAGTTCGCCGGCTTCAAATCGTGATGCAGCAGCCGCCGTTGCCAGGCATGGTCCATTCCCAACGCCACCTGGCGGATGAAGCGCGCCGCCGAGCCGGTGGGCAGCGGGCCGGAGCGCTGCACCCATTCGTCGAGACTGATTCCTTCGACGTATTCCTGGGCGAAGAAGTGGCTCTGGCGAATCGGTCCCGCGTCGAACGCGCAGACGATATGCGGATGATTCAGACGGCTGGCGGTTTGAATCTCTTCGTAGAAGCGGGCGACCGCCTCGGGCTGCGAAAGCAAGTTTTCGCGCACCATCGTCAGCGCCACGAGGCGGCGCATTGCCTGATGGCGTGCCTTGTAGACTTGCCCGAGCGCGTTTTCGTTCAGCCGCTGTAAGAGGACGTATTGGCCCAAGACCAAATCGCCGCCGTGCCCTTGCATGACCTGGTTGACCTGATAGGGAGTCAACCAGTCGCGCTCGATGAGCGCACGGGCCAGGCAGCGGGGGTCCGCGAAATGGCCGCGCGCCAATTCGTCCAGTTGGGAAAGGCCCAGCAGACGATGTCGGCGCAAGGCATCGATCAGGTTGGCCGCCGAATCAACGGGCATGGCTTGGAGAGAGGCCGGAGAGCGTCGATTCATCCAAGGCGATACACTTGAATCATACGCTAAAACTTCGCGCGGCGCTCGAGAAAACCGCGCCATTCCTTGTTTGCGTTTTGCGAAACGTAAACCCCTGTCAGGCGGTCATTTCGGCAAGAGCGATGTACAACCCGGCCAGGTGGTGCCAGGCGCCGGCTTCGGGCAGCTGCCGCGCCGCCCCCGCGAGCGGGAAGCGCGCCTCGGCGGAGCGGCCAAGGAATAGTGCCGCCATGCCGCGGTTGAACAGCACCGGCACGCTCTCGGCCTGCTGTTGCCAGGAGGCCGCCGCCTCGTCGGCGTGGCCGCGATGCCAGGCCAGGGCCGCCGCTTCGTTAACCCATAGTGCGCGCCACGCTTGCGGCACTTCGAGGCGGGCCAGTGTCTCGGCCGCGTCGAACTGGCGGGCCAGACGCAGGGCACCGAGGGCGGTCAAGACGTTCTGGAATTGGCCTTGCTCGGCGGCGCGCGTCGCCCAGGCCGTCAACGCCGCTACCGTTACCGGCCGACCCGCGGAGGGGCGTAAAGTCGTCAAGTCGGCGCCGTGCAGCAGGGGCCGGACGTGGCGCACCTGCTGAGGATAATTGCCGACCGCGAAGGCGAGGGCGGTCGCCGGCTCTTGCGCCGCGACGAGTATCGACCATTCCGGCGGCACTTGCCAGCCGCGCGTCGCGGCCGTCGGATCGAGGAAGCGCACGACCGTCAGCGCCTCGTCCCAGGCCACGCGCGGATCGACGGTCTGCACGGGAGCGGCGTCGAACGCCTCCACCTCGCCGCCATCGAGGTTGGCGGCAAGGCCAGCGCCGTGGTTGGCGGTCTGCCGATCCAGATAGCGAGCCATCAAGTCGGCCAGGTCGGGCGGAACGGAAGTATTGGCGGAGCGCGTCATTATAAACATCCTTCCCGGAGAAGCGTCTGTAAGGGAATCGTAACAGAGACGCGACGGTCGTGGAAACTTGCGCTCGAGGGCGTCGCCGTTAGAGTCGTCAAACTGCACCGTATGGCATCCGTGCCGTGCTTCGGGTAGAGTCGAAAAGGAGGCGTGGCGACCGGCACGCGGGGGAGCGGCGGATGAAACTGGCGGACTTGCAGCAAGCCTTGCGCGACGTGGACCCGGCGGCCATCCTCGTGCCGCCGCGCGTTTTGGATACCGTCATCCGTCAAGAGCATCGGCTCAACAACCTCGTCTGGCGCATCCCCCACCGCAAGTGCTACGTCGTCGATCGCCACGTCCTGTTTCGCCACGTCGAGCAAGAAGAACTCGATCTGGAGCCGGATCGCCTGCTGCCGCCGACGGTCATCCTCATCGCCCGGCCCGCGCCCGAGAAACTGCACGGCGAGACACGCGGCGCGCTCCTCCTCAAGTATTGGCGGCGGCTCTTTCACGCGAATATCCACGTTGCCCTGGAACAGCGCATCGACGAGGGGAAGCTGTCGGCCGGCGACGTGCGCGAGCGCGTCGAGCAGATCGGCCAAGTGGAGTTCGAGGAAATCCGCCGCGTCCTGACCCAAGACTGCTACCTGCCGAAGGGGGCCGACGATCGCGCGGTCTACATCGAGTTCGCCGCCGTCTTCCTCGAATTGCACTATTTCGCGGGGGACATGATCCGCGTCTGTTTCCCCGCGCTGGTCGATCGGGAACGAGTACGACGCCTGCTCCTGCGCGACGTGGATGGCGAGACGATTTACGGGCGGACGCGCCTGGCCGGCGCCCCCGAACCCGTGGTGCGAACGCAGGGAAGCGCCGACGAATCGCACGACTATTACTGGAAGCTGGTCCGCAAGGCCGACAACGCCAGCGGCGCCGGCAACGTCGTCGGCGCCGCCATTCTGCGCACGCGCGCCGGCCGCGTGGCGCCGGCCGCGCTGTCCGCGAGTACGCGCCAGCAAGCGGAGGAAGACCTCAAGGCGCTGGTGACGCGACTGCGTGCCGCGCTGCACCTTTCCGACACCGAGGCCAGCGAGTGGTTGAAGGACTTACCCGCCCTGCTCGACAAGGCGGATCAGGGATTGCAGCCGGTCGAGGCAAAATTGCTGCACGAATTGCAGACGGTTTGCCTCGATCACGAGCAGGACATCTTCAAGATCGACCTCATCGAATGGATCCTCAGCTTCGGTAAGCGGCCCATCAAACGGCCCTTGCCGAGCCAGCGCCTGGTGCGCATCGTCAAGCACCTGCGCGGCGCCGCTGCCCTCTTGACTCGCGCCCGCCTGTCGGACGCCGACCGCTCGCACCTCGGCATCCTCCTCCAGACGGCACTGCATCACGGCGAGGAACGGCTGCGCGAGCGCTTTCGGCCCATTCTCTCGGGGACGCTCTCCGACGTGGGTCTGCGGCCCAACAACCCGCCCGAGCGCGCCGCCTTCCACAAGATGATCGAGGAGTTGCTCGACCGCATCACCGATTTCGGCTTCCTGACCTTCAGCGACCTGCGCGACGCCATCTCGCGCAACGAGTTGAAGATGCCCGACCTCGCCGAACCCGAGGATTTCGTCCGCGGCGATCCCCTCTTGCGCCTGGATCGCCGGCTGGCGACATTGCTCGACGGCGTCTATCGGCCTTCCGAGTTTTACCTGCGCTGGCTGGAGCGCTTCACCGCGCTCAACTTCGGCACTCCGTTGGGGCGCGCCGTCACCAGTCAT
>JBBSES010000288.1:0-6378 GCA_038239465.1 Gemmatales bacterium | reverse complement strand
GCCATGTCGGTGCCGGGATGGAAGTGGAGCTTCATCAAGGCGACGCCCTGGACGTTGCGCGATTCGACGTGATGGATGCCGGTGATATAGAGGAAGTGATACTCGTAATAATTGGTGATTAGCCCTTCCATCTGGGCCGGGTCCATGCCGCCGTAGGGCTGGGCCACGTAGATGACGGGTTGGTCGAGGTTGGGGAAGATATCGACGCTCATGCGGCCGACGGCGAAGAGGCTGCCGGCCACCAGCGCCACGATACCCACCATGACGGTGACGGGATGGCGCAACGCGAAGACGATAGGATTCACGGAGAATGCCTCGCTGCGGAGCGGCGACCGGGAAGAGGGTTCCGCGCATTGTAACAGCGGGGGATCGGCCGAAGCGCGAAGGCGGATAAATAATAATTTAGGGAAGCGAGGGAGAGCATGGCGGCGCCGCGGGCAATGGCTGCGGCGGATTGCCCAAGGCTCGATGGAGACGGAACTGTGCCCGGTTGTAGTCCGCGATGGCGGCGAAGTAATCGGCGTAAGCGACGGCCAGGGATTGGACCGAGGCCACCGCTTCTTGCGGCCGGATCACCAACAGGATGATGTTGCCGGCGCGCTTGGTCTGGCTCATGCCTGCGACGTTTTGCGCCGCCGATTCGACGGCGTCCTTCAAGCCTTCCTCAGACTCGCCAATGCGCGCGGCGGCCGATTGGACCTGGGCGTAGGCCTGCGCGACCTCCGCGGCAACGCGGTCCTGGACGCGCAACAATTCCACGAGCGCAGCCTCGCGTTCGGCCTTCCGTTCGTTGACCCGCGCCCGATTGCCGAAGCCCAGGTTTAGCAGTTCCCAGAGCATCTGTAAATCGACGCTGTTGCGGGCGGAAAAATCGCCGACGCGATCGTTGCGGCCGCCGCCGAAGACGCCGGTGGACAGGGTGCCGGCCGGGCTCGTTGCCGCGCCGCGCAGCAACACGCTAGGCACCAACGGCCGGACGCGCTCCTCGCGCACGCGCTCGATGGTGGCCCGCACCAACGCTTGCTGGCTCTCCAACTCCGGCCGGCGCGTCAACGCCTGACAGACTAGCTCGTTCACGGAACTGCCGGGCGCTACCAAGTTCACTTCCAGCATGGGAGGCTCGGCCGGTTCCAGTAAGCAGCCCTGGTCGAGTCGCAGCAGGCGCGCCAGTTCGGCGCTGGCCACGCGCCAGCGTTCGCGCGCCGTATGCGCCGCCTGGCGGCGCCGCGCCCGCTCGGCCCGACTCCGGGCCACCTCGACCGGCGGCACCAGCGAGGGCGACAGTTGCTCCGCGCGGCGCACGACCTCCTCGGCGCGGCGCAGCGCGTCGCCGGCGCCGGCCAGTTCGCCGCGTGCCTGCTGGACGTTGAAGTACGCTTCGGCGACGGCGAGGACGGTATCGTTGGTGGCCGACCGCAGCGCGGCTTCGCGTGCCCGCACCACCTGGCGCGCCGCCAACGGCTCGAAGATCGCCTCGGTGACGGCGAAGACCATGCTCGGCCCCGCGCCGGCCATCACTGTACTCTTGCTGCTGCCGAAGACGTTGCCGGCCACGTCCTGCAATTGCCCGTCGTGCCGGTAGTAGTCGCCGCCCAGCAAGAGCGTCGGCAGCCAGAGATACCGGGCGCGGTCCCATTGGGCGACGGCTATTTGAATGCGGTCGGACGCCAGTTCCACGTCCAGCGCCTGGGCGCCGGCCAAGCGCAGCGCGGTCGGCAAGTTGATGGGATAGGCCTGCTCGCCGGGGGCTGGCACCGCTGCCGGAAACTCGATGGCCGGCAGCGGGCGCGCAGGTATCCAGGCACATACCCAAAGGGCCGACCAAGCCATCCGTATAGCGAGGCGCCGCGGCATAAGGCCGTCCTTCCGTGGCGTCAAAGGTCGGCGCGGCGACGGCGCGTCTCATTCAAAACGGATGCTGCACGCCGACGTAGAACTGAAACGGCGTATCGGCGTTGATCGCCTTGGCCACGTCGAAACGCAAAATGGTGCGCTCGATGAAGCTGAACCAGGCCACGTCGGCGCGCAGGCCGATGCCCAGCGCGTGCGCCACCGGGCCGTAGGAATGGCCGTTCACGTAGGCGTCGCCGACATCGTAGAACGGCGCCGCGTAGATGTTGCGGAAGCCGATGACGTGATCGACGTAATCGCACTGGATGTCGCGCACCAGGGGGATGCGCCATTCCAGGCTGCCGCCCCAGATGAGGCTTCCCTGGCGGTCGGGCAAGTCGAAGCCGCGGAAGCGCGTCTCGCCGCCGAGGGGGAAGAACTCGCCCTGCTTGGGCGTGGCCGCGGCGCCGTAGGCATGGACGGCCACGCGCGTTTGCGACAGGGAGCCGAGCCATTCCGGGAGATACTGCACGTAAGATATCTGGCCGATTCCCTGATGAAACGCCTTACGTTCGCTCACTAATTCGGTCTCGCCGCCGCTGTAGGTGGCGTCGAGTTGGAAGCCGCCCTCTGGATCCCAATAGGGCGTGAGATAATTGATGTGATAATGCAAGCCGCCGATGGTCATGTTCTGAAAGCGCGGGGCGCCGGCCGGCGCCGGCTTGGAGTTGGGCAAGAAGTTGTCTTGATAGGTGCCATACGCTTCCACGTACTGGAACGGCGGCAAATAGAGGCTGCTGCCGTAATCGATGATATACCGGCCATAGAGGACGCCGCGATTGGCGTTCTGGTCGCCGCCGAACGCCGTCGCCAGGCGATGTTCCGCCACGAAGCCCACCTGCGTATGCGGAATCGGCCAATGGTCGAACAGGCCATCGACGCCCGCCACCACGTCGCGGTATTCCTGGCGATACGACGCATAGAGGCCGCCGCTAAACGTCTGCGTGCGATAGAGGCCGGCGCGCAAGCCCGCCTCCAGTGAGCGCGTGAACCACGGATCCTCATACGCCGGGAAATAGAGCCACGGCCCCGCGATCACGTTCCAACGGTCGTAGTCGGTCGTCAGGTCGGTCTCGTCCAGGAAAGTATACAACGGCGTCAGGCGCCACTTGACGGGCGGCTTCCAGTAATTGTTCGTCGGGTTGGGATCGACATAGACGCGGTCGGGATCGACGACGATTTGCGTCGGCCGGGCCGGCAGCGTCACCACGGCGCGCACGCGATTGTCGGGCAACACGTCGATGGTGGCCGGCGGATCGTCCAGGTCCAAGTGCGGAACGTTCGGCTGGATCGGCACGCGGATTTGGCAAGCGTGCGTGTCGTCCATGCAGAAGCCGAGGATCGTCGGTTCGTTATATTCCGCCCTCTGATGCAATAGCACCGTGACTTGCGTGGGGCCGTCCGGGCGATGCAATAATGCGGTCATTTTCTTGCACAGCGGGGCGTCCTCGTCGAAGCGCACTTTCTCAATGGCCCAGTCCGTCATGCCCTTGTCGTAGAGCCAACGTTGGAAGAAATCTTCCCACGATTGGCCGGTGTAAGCCTCTAATTCACACTGGAAGTCTTTGACGCGTAAGACGCGGAAATAATACTTGCGATAGATGATGCGCATGAGGTCGATGAAGGCCGCTTCGCCGAGGCGGTCCTCGATGGTGCGCAATACCTTGCTGCCGCGGTCGTAGGCCAGGCTGAAGAGGTTGATGACGTGGCCATACTTTTCCATTGGCTGCACGGTCGGCCCCGCCTCGCCGCGGCCCAACGTGCCATAAAAACCATAATTGCGATAGTTCTCGCGGTCGATGCTCGGCAGCCATTCCAGGCACTTGGGATAGGTGAGCAACGAGTTATTCTTGCCGTGCTTGAGGTCCTGCAGCTTGTGGCTAAAATAATTGGCCGGCGCCTCGTCCATGAACGTTTCGCAATAGCCGTTGGTGCCGATGGTGTTGTACCACCATTGATGGCATACCTCGTGCGATACCAGGTAATCGACGTAATCCACGGCGAGGTGCGGCATGGCGAAGACGCGCTCGTCGATCATCACCAGGCCGCTGCATTCGTTGCCGTTCCAGCCGAAATACGATTCGGCGATGGTGAACTCGGGATACGGATACGCCCCAAACCATTTGCCGTAGACCGGGATCGCCTCGCCGACGATGCGCAAGATGGCCTTGGCGTAGAACTCGTGCTCCGGGAAGGCGATAACCTTGAGCTTGACGCCCGCCGCCTCGCCGCAAAATTCCTGATAGCGGGCACTGGTGAGCAGCGCGAAATCGCGCGCGGCGGGACAGAAGATGTGGACCTCTTTGCGGTCGTGGTCCAACGGCTTTTCGCCGACGATGGAGCCGGTGCAGGCCACCTTTTCCCGGCAGGGCAAAGCCACGCGCACGTCGTAGGCGCCGGCCTCGTTGAACCACGGCTGGTGCCAGGGAATGAACGGCGTCGGCTGCCAGCCGTTTTCGTCGTAATACGCCAATACCGGCAGCCAATTCGTCAGGAAGGTAACGCCCTTCCATTGTCCCCAACGGCCCATCTTCTGCGGCAAGCGGAAGGTGAACGCGACCTCGACCGTGATACTGTCGCCCGGTCCCACCTCGCGCGGCAACGGCACGACAAGCGCCGTGTTGTTGTCCTTGTGCCAGTGAAAGGGCAAATCGGTGAGGACGGCCGGGGGCGCCGGTTCAACGCGCGGCGGCGGGGCGACTTCCTTGCCGTCCGGCTCCTGGCCGCGGATCGTCGCCGGACGCAGCGTGTCGAACAGCGTGACCTTGTCGATCTGCATGGCCGGCGCGTGCAGGATCAGCCCTTCGCTGGGCATGACGCGCATGATCTCCAGCATCTTGGCCATGAAGCCGACCTTGTCGCCCGGCACGCAATAATGCGAGTGGACGTTGAAGATCAATTCCTTGGCTGGCAACTCGTGGCGATTGGTCCAGGTGACGCGCTGACGCACCTGAGCGACGTGTTCGTCCACGCGCAAATCGACGTCCACGTCATAATGCGGCAAATAGGTAGGGATGTCGGCGGCGCGCGCGGCGGGGGCGAGGGCCAGCATGGCGCCGACGCAGGCAGCCAGCGCGAGGGAGGGGCGGCGCGGATGATTAGCTTCGCTGTTCACGACGACCTCTTCGGGGCGAACCGGCGATCAGGCGCGCTCATACCGAGAGGTTCGGACGCATGTCCAGGCCAACTTTGCCGGAAACGCGGAAGGAAGCGAAGGGCGTCAAGAGGGGTAGGGTACGCCGAGAGATGGCGCGGACGCACCGAAGCCTTATAAGATTCCGGTGCGTCCGCTCGAGGACGCTTGACGCACCCTATGTTTCTACGACTTACCGGGTTCTCCAGTCTAGGCGAGCGTCGATGTGTGAGTATCAAACACGTCAGCGCTCACGCCTCGACGCTCGCTTACATTGGACTACTGCTGTCCAATCGCCTGGCCGACCTTTTGGAATGTCTTCTTTCCCTTCTCCTCCGCCTTCTTGCTTTCCTTGATCAGCTTGCCGACCTGTTCCGTCTTGACGACCATGCCGCCCTTCACTTTCGCGCCGCTGGTGGACGATTCCCAGGTGGTGATGATCTCTTGCAGCGGCTTGAGGTCCGTGCCGTCGGGCGCCTTCTTGAAGCGTTTCAAGAAGGCCATCAGGCCGTCGGCCATCTTGCGCGAATCCTCCGCGGTCGCCGAGTCCTTGCACAGCGACACCGTATTGAACCTGATATCCGTGCCGCAGGCGAGCGAGCCGGAGGAGGATTCCACCGCGTCGGCGTCGATGTAGTCGTTCAGGTTAAATCCCATCGTCAGCCCGTCGGCCGGCTTCGACTTGGCGAGCATTTCCTTGAAGTCCGTCGCGTAGGCCATCGTCTTGGAGAAGTCGGCCTCCTTCATCGCCGCGCGCAGGCCGTCCGACAGTTCCGGCTTCTTGTCGCGCTCGATCGCCTTCTTGAGCGTGTCGGCCTTGATGCCGAAGACGACGATGTTCTTGTCCGGCACGGCGAAACTCGGGCCGAACATCTGCTTGTAAATCGTGGTATTGCCGGCCTTCTCTTCTTGAAACTGCGCGTTCTTGAGCGCGGCCTTGATCTCGTCGGCGCTAGTCGGCTTGAGGGTGCGGACGACGATGAGCATCTCGCCGTCCTTGCCGCCGAAGCTGCCGCCGAAGACCAGGCGATCGACGTTGGCGACGGGGATGCCGACGAACTTTTCGACGTTTTTGTCCCAGTCCTTGAGACCTTCCGGCAACTCGCCCTTGAGTTCTTGATACGCCTTGCTTGCGAGCAACTGCTCGACGCGCACGGAGGCGATGGTTTGGCAGTTGTCCGGCAGGTACTTCAACTCGTCGGCGGCGAGGCCGGCCGGGGAGAAGAAGGCCCAGTAGACCAGGCCGCCGCCCGCCGCCGTCCCGCCCAGGGCCAGGAGGATAGCGCCGACGATGGCGATCCGTTTGAAGTTGCCCGTGCCGCGCGCCCACGTGGGGCGCGGCGTGGCATCGACGG
>JBBSES010000287.1:0-6379 GCA_038239465.1 Gemmatales bacterium | reverse complement strand
TGGCGTTGCGCCTGTATCATTATTTGCGCGACCCCTCGGTCTGGCACGATGAGGCGGCGCTGATCCTCAACGTCCTGGGGAAGAATTTCGGCGAACTCCTCGGCCCCTTGCGCTACTACGAGGCGGCGCCGCCGCTCTTTCTGTGGGCCGAGCGCGTCGTCGCTCTGGCCCTCGGCGACGGCACCTTCGCCCTGCGCTTGCTGCCGTTCCTCGCCAGTTGCCTGGCACTGTTGCTGACGGCCCATGTGGCGCGGCGCATCTTGCCCGCCGCCGCGGTGCCGTGGGCGGTGCTGCTTCTGGCCGGTTCCGACCGCATTCTCTGGCACGGCTGCGAGGCCAAGCCGTACGCGCCGGACGTGCTGGCGACGGCCGCCGTCCTTGCCCTGTACGTCGATTTGCGCGGCCAGTCGCTCTATCGCCAGTGTCTCGTCCATTCGCTGCTGGCCCCCGCGATCATCTGGATGTGCTTCCCCGGTTGCTTCCTGTACGGCGGGCTGCTCGTGGCGCTCTTGCCGGCGCTGGCGCGCGAACGACGGCTTCCTTCTTTCCTTGCTTATGCCCTCCTCGTCCTGACGGTCTTCGCGTCCTTCTACGCCCTGGCGACGGGGCCAATCCGCGCGCAGCGGCACGCGATGATGGACGCCTGCTGGCTGGGGCAGTTTCCCGACTGGCAGCACCCCTGGAGCGTGCCGGCCTGGACGTTCTTCTCGACGCTCGACGTGGGCCGCTATTGCTTCGAGCCGACCGGCCATGCCCTGGCGCTCCTGGCGGTCGTCGGCGCATTCCTCCTCTGGAAGCGCGGCGAACGGGCGCTGGCGACGCTGCTGACCGTACCGCTCATCCTGGCCTTGGCGGCGTCGTTGCTACATGCATATCCCTACGGCGGCGCCCGCGTGGAAGTGTACGCCGCGCCGGCGCTGGCACTGCTCGCGGCGGCGTCCGTGCCGTCGCTCCACAATTGGCTGGGTCCGCGGCGGCCATGGGCCACCCTCGCCCTGGCCGTACTGTTCCTGGCGCCGGCCGCTCAAGCCCTCTATCACGTCGTGGAGCCGTGGCCTCGCGCCGAGTGCGACCGGGCGGCCGACTTCGTCCTGCGCGAACGCCGTCCCGACGACGCGGTGGCGGCCAATCATTGGGAACACGTGTACTACTTCCGCCATTTGGGATCGGCCTTCCGACCGCTGGAGGAATTTACGCCGGGGGAAGCGAATCGCCTCTGGGTGGTGGCGACGGGGGCGACCGACGACGAACGCCGGCGGGCGCTCGTGCAGGCGCCGGCCGGTTGGCGGCCCGTGCTGGAACGACCGTTTTATCATACGGTGGTGGTGCTGTTGGAACGGCCATAAGCAAATGACGGGTGCCGTCTTGCGATGGCAGGCGAGAGCCGATTGTCAACGACTTTGTACTTCGCTTCGCCGTGGTGTAGTCTGAGGAAAGAAAGTGCGTTCATTCGAAACCAAAAGCGGTAAAGTTGGCTGAGGATGACCCAAAACATGATTGCATCCGACGAAGCGTTCCCCATCGGCGACGAAAGACCGCCGCTCCGTCTCGACGCGGGCGGCGTCATCCGCGTCGGCAAGAGCCGCGTGCCGCTGGACGTCGTCGTCGAGGAATTCGAGAACGGAAAAGAACCTCTCGCCATCCTTCGGGAGTACGACTCCCTTCAATTGGCCGATATTTATGGGGCCATCGCCTACTACCTGCGGCATCAATCGTCGGTGCAGACTTACCTGGAGGGCCGTCGGGCGGAAGCGGCTCAACTCCGCGCTGAAATCGAAGCCTCGCAAGGACCGTCCCCGACACGCGCGGAATGGGTGGCCCGCCAAGGCCAGATTGAGATGAATCATGCTGCCGCTGAGCAGTGACGCCGACGCTGCCGGTTCGCTGGTCCGCGCATTGCGCCGGTTGGCGCCCGAGTTAGACGTGAAGCGCGTACAAGATTACCTCCCGGAAGGCACGCCGGACCCAGATGTACTCGAATGGGCAGCGCAAGAAGGGCGCGTATTACTTACGCGCGACGTGAGTACGATGATTGACTTTGCCCGCCAACGCATTCGGGAAGGTCGGGCCATGGCCTGGGCTGATCGTCGTCAGCAACCGCCAGTCTCCAGGCGAAGCAGCGGACGACATCCGCCTCATCGCCGCCATCTGTTCGGCGGATGAAATGCGCGATCGGGTATATTTTTTACCGATCACCGCGGGTGAATTCCCTGGCGTCACTCTTCCGTGACCCTACGGCTTTCCTTCGGTATCGCGCGACACTACCCGGAAACGAATTCACGGTTCGCTGCGAATCCGCCCGCGTGCGATCAGCGCCGCGACGTACCCCCCCTTGAAACCGCTATCGATATTGACGACCACGACGTTGGCCGAGCAACTATTGAGCATCGTCAAAAGCGGCGCCACGCCCGCGAAGGCCGCCCCGTAGCCGACGCTCGTCGGCACCGCCACCACGGGACAGGCGACCAGGCCGCCCACGACGCTCGGCAACGCCCCGTCCATACCGGCGACAACGACGATGGCGTCGGCTTCCGCGAAATGGTCGCGGTGACGTAGCAAACGATGTATGCCGGCCACGCCCACGTCGGCGAGCAAACTCGCGTCGGCGTTAAGCGCCCGCGCCGTCACCAGCGCTTCCTGAGCGACGGGCAAATCGCTGGTGCCGGCCGTGATGACCACGACGCGCCCCTTCGGCGGAACGGGGGCCGAGGCGGGCAGCCAGAAGGTGCGCGCCAGGCGGTCTTGCTGGGCCTGCGGAAAGCGCGTCGCCAGGGAAGCGCTTTGCTCCGGGTTGACGCGCGTCGCCAGGCAGTCTTGTTTTGCTTCCACGAGTTGCGCGACCACGCCGGCGACCCAATCGCTGGTCTTCCCCTCGCAGTAGATCACCTCGGGATGGCCGCAGCGCTCGCGGCGCTGCAGATCGACGTGCGCGTAGCCGAGGTCGGCCAGCGGCGCGGGTGGAAAGCGCTGGGTCGCCGCCTCCACGCTCAGCACGCCAGCCTGCACCGCTTCCAGCAAGATACGCAGTTCGGTGGCTTCCATGACTTCAATTCTAGCAAAACGGTCCAGCGAAGAACGCTTTTCGGCCCATGACTCATAGCGGCTGCCCGGAATGAAGCACGCTTTGCGAACGCATTAGGCGTAAGTCGTGGCATGGCTTCCGTGCATTGGATTCAATTTCGACGCATGTGACATATTGGTATATATTTATGCCGCCAAGCAGCGCGACGCACTCGGACTGGCATTGCGTTTGCTTTTGAATATCTCACGAAGATGCACACCTGCATCGGGCCTCTCTCCTCCCGACGCGCGACGCTGGGTTCTTTGCGTCCATCCATTTTCTCGGGCCACCTTTACCCAGGCATTTGCCATGAGCGCAATCGGTCTGCACCCGTTGGCGGAGACCCCGCCCAGCGATATCTCGCGGCTCGACGCGGAGATGGTCGAACTGGCACTGCTGCTGCCCAGCTGGCAAGCCAGCGCCCTCGAGTCGGCAGCCAACGACCAGGGACTCACCGCCGGGCAAATGGTGCGGCACCTCATTCGCGATTTCTTCGACGACTTCCACGCCTTCGGCCACATGCACAGCCGGCGCTTTCGCGCCTGCGGCGGCCCGGGCGCTTGACTTTCAGGCTTCGCTGGAACCAGTGCCGGAACGTCTGGGGAACGGGGACCCTGGGCGCCCGGCATACGGAATGGTGAAGGGGTTTCGTCACCTCCCTAAAATCCCGCCATTGGCCTTCCGACGCGGAAGCCAATGGCGGGAGTCTTTTTTCATGGCCCGGTCCGCACTTCTTGCACGATCACCCGCTCCACGCCCGGCAACTTGGAAATCGCTTGCGCCAGCGCCATCGCGTCCTCGCGGCGCGCGGCCACGCCGCCGAGTCGCACGATGCCTTCTTTGACCTCGACCGACAGGCCGCGATAGCGCGGATCCGCGAAACGCAAACGCTCCACGGTTTGGGGCAAGGCGGCGCGGATGGCCGGGGTTGCCGCCGGCATCAGGATCGGCTCCAGCAGCGACACGCCCGAGCCATTGTCGCGGCCCAGAGGGAGGGGGAGGTCGAGGGCGCCGTCGCTATCGGCCCACCGGCTGGTAAGCAGGGCAGGACCGCTCAGGGGGGCCGGCACCGGCGGACGGGACGCGAGTTCCGGCAACGGCCGCGCCGGCAGGGCCATAAACTCGGTCAGCGGGTCATCGACCGGCGGCACCTGCAAGCGATTGCAAACCTCGAGTACGCCGGGGAGACGCCGAACGTGTTCCTCGGCGCGGCGCGCGGCGGCCGCGCTGGGCACGGCGCCCCATAGCTCGACCACGCCGCAACGCACGCTGACGCCGATGGTCATGGGGCCGAGCAAGGCATCCTGGGCGAACGCCTGACGCGCTCGCGTCGCGGTGCGTTGATCGCGCACTCCGCCATCCTCGGCATCGGGCGACGCGGCCAAGGCGAACGAGCCAGGGCCGGCCAGATGCAACAGGGCACCGAGCAAACCGCAACGAGCCAGGCGCGACAGCTGAGAATGAAACATGGCGGCATCCCCTCGGCAATGGCGGCGACCGACCATTGGCCCACATCTCTATTTTGGGGAGCAATCCGCGGCCGGGGAATGCCGGCATGAGGAAATCGGGCCGGAAAAAGGCCGCGCGCTTTAAGGGTGAAGGGAAAGGCGGCGCGTGCCGACGGATGCATTTCTAAGGGCGACACGGATTCTGGCGATTGCGAGGCCTTTTTTCCGCGCTTTGGTGCCTAAGTAGGTATAGAGTTTTTTTGGCCAACGCGAAGAGGAACACCATGTCGGTCCACACAGTAAAAGACGGCGACGGCGGTCTCTACCAAATCGCCCAGCGCTATCGCGTGCCCTTCGCTTCCATGAAGCAGGCCAATCCGCAACTGGCCGGCCGGAGTTGGAAAATCTACCCCGGCGATCAATTGACTATCCCCTCTTCGATGCTGATGGTGCCCGAGATCACGATCGTCGGCACGCCGCCCCGGCCGGGTCAAAAAGCCGCTCCAGAACCGGCCGAGGAGGAAGCGCGGAGGAAAGGCCCCTACGAGATGGGGTCGAACAACTTATCGTGCAACTTCACGATTCAGGAAACCGTTGGCATTTCCTTCGGGCTTCCCGCGTGGGCCACGAAATTGCTTACTGCCGCGGACAAGGCCATCGCGCCAGCAGTGGCGGGGGCCGGTCGGGCCATTGCGCAGACGCTGCCCCGCGTAGGCCAGGCGCTCGAATCGATGGGGGGCGCCGCGGCCAAAGGACTTGGCGGCGAGGTTCTCGCCATCGTCAATATCGATTGGGTGTACTACCTCATCTCGGACACCGTCAACAAACGCTCGGCTTCCTTCCGGCACACCGGCATCGGTTTCGGGATTAACCCCGGAACGATCATCGGCATCGACGCCATCACCAAGCTGGTCGGACCCAAAGCCGTAGGGGCGGCAGCGGCGGGATCCTTGGTCCAGGCTAGTGTTTGCGCTGGCGTGAACAACTTTGTCACCGGCGTTCTTGCTCGATTGGAGGATTTCCACGGCACGCCGAGTATCCTGTCGGGAGCGGGCTTCGCCATCTGGGGATTCACCGACTTCACCGTTCCGGCCCTCGGCGTGGTCACTTCCATTCCGAGCGTCAACTTTGGGGTCGGCTCCATCAGCTATTCCGCCGGTATCCTCTGCATGTCGAGTGCGATCAACGAGCCGTTGATCCGGCGCGACGTGTATTGAGCAAAGCAGCATGGCCCGCATCGATTACACGTGAATCGTCGCCCCCGCGTAGGCGATCCGCGCCGCTTCCGCGACTGCTTCCGATAAGGTCGGATGCGCGTGGCAGATGCGGGCCACATCCTCGGCGCTACCGGCAAACTCCAGGGCCGTCACCGCCTCGGCGATCAGTTCCGAAGCGCGCGGCCCAAAAATATGCACGCCGAGCAACCGGTCGGTCTTGGCGTCGGCGAGTACCTTGACCATCCCCTCGGTTTCGTCCATGCACTTGGCCCGGCCACTGGCGGCGAAGGGGAACTTGCCGACGCGGTATTCCTTGCCGGTTTCCTTGACCTGCTCCTCGGTCAGGCCGACGCTGGCGACCTCGGGCCAGGTGTAGACGACGCCGGGAATCGCGGCATAGTTGACGTGGGCCACGTGGCCGGCGAGGTGTTCAGCGACGGCCATCCCCTCCTCTTCGGCCTTGTGGGCCAAGAGCAAGCCGCCGATCAGGTCGCCGATGGCGTAGACGCCGGTTACGTTGGTCCGGTAAGCGGCATCGACTTTGACGAAGCCGCGCTCCAGCGCCACGCCGGCTTCTTCCAGGCCAAGACCCGTCGTATGTGGCCGGCGTCCCACGGCGATAAGTACCTTGTCGCCCGTGAAGCTGACTTTCT
>JBBSES010000286.1:0-6383 GCA_038239465.1 Gemmatales bacterium | reverse complement strand
GGGCTTACGCCTCGACGCTCGCCAGGTTATTTACAGAGCAGCGTCGCTAACCCGCTTGTCCGTCCAGCGATTCGCCCGCCAGCTGCCGCGCCAGCGCCAGCGCCTCACCCAGCTTGCCCGGCTCCTTGCCGCCCGCTTGGGCCAGGTTCGGTTTGCCGCCGCCGCGGCCGCCGACGACTTCCGCTACCTTGCCCACCAGCTTGCCGGCGTGAGCGCCCTTCTTCACCAGATCGTCGGTCACGGCCGCGAGCAGGCCGACTTTGCCTTCGTCGGTCCAGCCGATGACGATGATACAACTGCCGGCCTTTTGCCGCAGGCGATCGACCTGAGTACGCAACGCTTCTTCGCCGCCGGCCGGCATTTCACCGACGATGACCTTGGCGCCGTTCACGTCCGTCGCCGCCGCGAGCAGCTTGTCGGCCACTCCCTGCAAGTCGCCAGCCGTGCCCTTCTTCAGTTGTTGTTGCAGCTTCTTGATTTCGTCGTGCAGGGCGTCAATGCGGCCCGGCAACTCGTCCGGCTTGCAGCTGAAACGGCCCGTGAGGTCGCCGAGCAAGGCATCTTGCTTTTGCACCGTGGCGACCGCTTCCCGTCCCGTGACGGCCGTTACCCGGCGAATCCCCTTGCCGACCGCCTCTTGACTGACGACCTTGAAGAACCCCGCCTGCCCCGTGTGGCGCAAGTGCGTGCCGCCGCAGAACTCGACGCTCTGGTCGGCCGTCGCCTCTTCCGGTTTGTCGGCACCGATGACTAGCACGCGCACCGGGTCGGGATACTTCTCGCCGAAGACGGCACGGACGCCGGGTAGTTTCTTGGCGTCGCTCAGTGGCCGTAGCGCCGCGGTTACCGGCAGGTCGGCGTAGATTTGCTCGTTGACCAGGCGCTCGACCTCGGCCACTTGCTCCCCGGTCAGCGGGGCGTTATGGGCGAAGTCAAAGCGCGTCTTGTCGGGATCGACGAGCGAGCCTTTCTGATCGATGTGGTCGCCGAGGACGCGACGCAGCGCCCAGTTGAGCAAGTGCGTGGCGGTGTGGTTGCGCATGGTATCGAAGCGCAGCGGGTCTACTTCCAGCGTCGCCGTTTGGCCCACGTCGATATGTCCCTCGACCACGCGGCCCATATGAAGAATGCCATCCCCCAGCTTTTGCGTATCGTCCACCTCGAAGCGGCCGGTAGCCGTAGTGATGCTGCCCATGTCGCCCACTTGCCCGCCTTGTTCCGCGTAGAAGTTGGTGCGCTCAACCAGCAACGCGGCCTCCTCCTCGTGCTTCAGGCTGCCGGTTCGCGCGACGGCGTTGTTCTTCACCCAGCCAAGGACTGGCGCATGAATCGACGTTGGTTGATATTTATATGCGTCGTCCGTTCTCGGCACGTCGCCGCTGACGGCGCTAATGACGACCTTCTTGCGGGCGCCGCGAGCGCGCCGTTTCGCTTCCTCCATTGCTTGCTGATAGCCGGCGCGATCGACGCTCATTCCCGCTTCGGCGGCCATCTGCTCGACGATATCGATATAGACTCCGTGCGTGTCGTGCAGCAGAAAGACATCCGCGCCGGGGATGGTCTTGCTGCCGCTCTTGCGCGCCCGCTCGGCGGCTTCCTGAAAGAGCTTGATGCCGCGGTCGAGCGCGCGCAGAAAGCCCTCTTCCTCTTCGCGGATCAGTGATATCACATGTTTCGGGTCGCGCTTCAATTCGGGGTAGAAGCCGCCCAACACTTCCACGACCGTCGGCACGAGATCGCACAGGAACGGCTTGCTCGTGCCGAATACCTGCCGGCCATAACGCTCGGCGCGGCGCAGAATGCGGCGCAGCACGTAATCGCGGCCCAGATTGCCGGGCTTGGCCCCATCGGTCAGCGCGAACGTCAGCGTGCGGATATGATCCGCGATCACGCGATAGGCCGTGTCCTGCAAGTCGTCCAGCTTGCCGCCGTAAGGCCGGGCGCCAGTCACTTGCTCAATGGCGGCGAAGATCGGCGCGAACACGTCCGTATCGTAATTGCTGTCCTTCCCCTGCAGTACCGCCGTCACGCGCTCGAAGCCCATGCCGGTATCGACGTGCTTCGCCGGCAACGGCGTCAGCGACCTGTCGGCGTTGCGGTTGAACTGGATGAATACCAAGTTCCAAATCTCGATAACGTCCGGCGTACCCTGGTTCACGAGCGGGCCGCCCCGTTTTTCGGGCGTCTTGTCGTAGTGAATCTCGGTGCAGGGACCGCATGGCCCGGTCTCGCCCATCTCCCAAAAGTTGTCCTTCTTGTTGCCGAGGTGAATGTGCGCCGGGTCGATGTCGGTCACGGTCCGCCACAGTTCGGCGGCCTCGCTATCGGAAGCGAGATTCTCCTTGGCGTCCCCCTCGAAGACGGTGGCGTGCAGCCGCGATTTGTCGAGGCCCCATACTTGCGTGAGCAGTTCCCAGGCCCAGGCGATGGCTTCCTTTTTGAAGTAATCGCCAAAGGACCAGTTGCCGAGCATCTCGAAGAACGTGTGGTGATAGGTGTCCTTGCCGACATCGTCGAGATCGTTGTGCTTGCCGCCGGCGCGGATGCACTTCTGCGAATTGGCGGCCCGTTTGTAAGGGCGCGTGCCGGTGGCGAGGAAGACATCCTTGAACTGATTCATGCCGGCGTTGGTGAACAGGAGCGTCGGATCGTCGAGCGGCACGACGCTGGAGGACGGCACGAAAGTATGGCCGTGCTTTTGGACGAAGAAGTCGATGAACTGTTGGCGGATATCGTTGGCGCTAGGCATGAGGATTCACCGGAAAAGCACGAAAACCGAACAGTGCCGTGAGCCTTCCTGGCAAGCGGGCGTAAGCCCCCCCGTGGTTCCGCGTAAGAAATCCACGGAGGGCTAACGCCCCGCTCGCCAGGAAAACGCATGGCGCTCCGAAGCGGCCATTATAGAGACGCGCGGCGAGGGTTGCCGGTTGAGGCGCGAAAAAAGGGCCGGCGGTCCGCTAAAGGACGGCCGGCCCGCGATGTTTACCTCGGGGCGCTTACGCGACCCCGCTCGCCATTACGCGACCCCGCTCGCCATTACGCGACCCCGCTCGCCATTACGCGACCCCGCTCGCCATTACACGACCTCGCTCGCTTACCCCGCGATCCAGAAGCCGCCCGAGAACGACTGCGGCAAGGCGAAGAAAGCGCTGAGGGCCCGCAAAGTTAAAGCGTCGAACTCGCCCAGCTGCGGGCTACCGCCGGGGCCGGCCGCGGTGAGGACGGCGCGAGTGCCATTCGGCCCGACGGCCCGGCTGAAGCCGACCGGAACACCGCCGGGGAAGGACGGCGTCAGGGCGAAGACGCTGGAAATCAAAGCACTATTGGCGATCTGGCCGTTCGGCTGCAATTGCGTGAAGCGGGTGCCGTCGATCAATTCGATCTGCGGGCCGCCTCCCTGGCCGGCGCCGACTATCAGGTTGGGCCGGCCGGTGCCGGTGGTATCGCCGACCGCCACGTAGACGCCGCCGGTGAAGTCGAGTGGGAAGGCAAAGAAGCTGGTTAGGAAGGCGGAACTCTGGATCAGACCGTTGACGGTTTGGCCGAACTTGGTGCCGTCGATCACGGACACTTGACTCGACCCGCCGCGGCCGGCGCCGACGACGATGTCGAGGACGCCGTCGCCGTTGAAGTCGCCGGCGGCCACGCGGACGCCGCCGCCGAAGCCGTTCGAGAAGGCGTAAAAGCTGGCGAGAACCGACGGCGACCCTGTCAGCGGCCCGTCGTTGGTCACCAGCTTGGTGCCGTCCAGAACGATCACCTGGGACAGGCCGCCGGCGTCGGCGCCGATGATGAGTTGCGGCTTGCCCAAGGACAAACCGGCCGCGACGAAGACGCCGCCCGAGAACGGCGTGCCCCCCGCGGCCTGGATGGGAACGAAGCTGGCCAGCAGGGCGCTCGGGGATAGAAGGCCGCCGGTGTTGATGAGCTTGGTGCCGTCCAGGACCACCACCCGCGAATCGGTCCCCGGCCCGGCGCCGACGACGATATCCGGCGTGCCGTCGTTATTGAAGTCGGCGACGGCCACGCGGACGCCGCCCGAGAAGTTGGCGTATACCAAAAAGTTGGCCACTTGCAGGTTGGTCGTCGCGTCGTAGACGACGATTCGAGCGTCGGCCCCAGCCCCCGCCCCGACGGCGATGATGGAGGCGACCACGGTTTGCGTGATCGGCGCCGACGTGCTGCCGCCGAAGCTGGTGCTACCGCTGTAGACGGCCGTGATCGTGTGCGTCGCCACGCTCAGGCCCGATGTGCTGAAGGTGGCCACGCCGTTGACCAGGCTGACCATGCCCAACGCCGTGGTGCCGTCGAAGAAGGTCACGGTGCCGGTCGGCATTCCGGTGAGACCCGCGGGCGGCGTCACGGTCGCGGTGAAGGTCACGGTCTGGCCCGCCAGCGTGCGCGGGTTGGAAGTGGTCAAGGTAATCAGGCTGCCGATGGCCGTGATGCTCAGCGAACCAGTCGTGTTGCTGCTGGCCAGGAAGTTCGGAGCGCTGCCGTTGTAGGTCGTGATAACCTGGTATGTGCCGCCGGCCGTACCGCCGGGCAGCGTCAGGTTGGCCGTGGCGATGCCGCGGGTCACGGTGCCCGAAGTGACCGTGAGATTGCCGCCGCCCGCTCCGGCGCCGACGACGGTAAAGGTGATCGTCCCGGCATTGACGTCGCCGGTTTGCCCCTCCACCTGGCCGATGAGCATCACGTTTTGATTGCTGCCGCTAAAGACGACGCCCTGCACCGTTGGCTCGGTGATGGTCGAGGCCGGGGTGATGGTGAGGGTGGAGGAACCGTTGCTGGTGAGGAAGTTGCCGACGGCGTCGGAATACACGGCGCTGATGGTGTAAGTGCCGACGTTGACGAGAGCGGGAATGACGAGCGAGGCCCGGGCGAGGCCGGTGCCGTCCACCTGGCCGGTCACCATGGCCGGCCCGAAGCCGGCACCGCTGACGGTGAACGCGACTTGGCCGGCGTTGACGCTGCTGCCGGTGCCGGTCGTCAGGTTGACCTGGGCGGTGAGCGTTACGTCGGTGGCCTGCGGGTCGTAGACATCCGTGACGGGGCTGACCGTGAGCGAGGTCGGCGCCGCCGTGATATTAATCCTTCCCGCCGTGTTGGTTATGGGTAAGAAATTCCCTTCCGGATCGGCGTAGCTTATGTTGATCACGTACGTTCCCACGTTCACCGCGGCACCGATGACGAACGGGGCGGTGGCGACGCCCGTGGCCGGATTGACGGTCGCCTCCACCGTGCCGATGCTCACCCCGGTCGCCTGGTTGGTCACGTCGAAGACGACGTTGCCGGCGGTGACGCGCTGATTGGGGGTGTACGACGTGTTCGTCACCGTGGTGGTCAGGTTGACGGTCACGTCGCGCGGATCGTACGGGTCGTTAATGATTTGCGACGTGACGGCGGTCATCGCCGGATTGACGGTCGCCGTCGCCGTGCCGCTGCTGGTCAGGTAGTTGGATTCCGTGTCCTGGTATTCGGCCGTGACCGTGTAGTTGCCGACTGCCAGGCCGGGACCAACGTTTTGCGTGAGGACGGCTTGGCCGGCGGCCGGGTCGATGTTCACCGTGGCCAGGTCCGTCGTGCCGAGCCGGAAGGTCACCCGGCCGCTGTTGACGGAGACGCCGCCGCTGGTCACGGTGGCGGTGGCGGTGACGCTGACGGAACTCAGGGCGCTGTAAGCCCCCGTGTTAGGCGTGAGTACGAGCGCGGTGGCCGTGGCGGCCTCGTTGATGACGAGTGAGCCGGCCGCTTCGCTGGCCTGCAAATTGCCGTTGGGATCCTCGTATTCGACCTTGATGTCGTAGGTGCCCGCGCCTTGACCGACCGGAACGTTCAGAGTGGCGTTCGCCGTACCGTTGCTGACATCCACCTCGATGGGAGCGAAGCCTTCCACTTCGAAGAAGACGGACCCCTGGTTGACGGTGCCGGCCGGACTCGTGACGGTGGCCGACAGGATCACACTCTGAGGATTTCTGGCGAACGTGATGGCGGCCAGCGACGAGAAGCTGATCGCCGTGGAAGCGGGGTTGATCGTGAGCGAGGTGAACGCGGTGGCGCCCTTGAAGCTCATGGAGCCGCTGTAAACGGCGACGACCGTATAGGTTCCCGCGGCAAAACCGTTGGTGTCAAACATAGTCGGCGGCACGGCGGGTGGCGGACCCGAGACCGTGCCAGACACTGCCGAGGGTGAGAGGGAGGGGTTGTCACGAACTTCGACCACCTTCGGCGCGGAACGTCGTGGGGCAAGTACGTTATCACTCGTCGCGGGAAGGCGACAGGGTGTTCGAAGAGAGCTTGAGAGAAATCGGGAGGCATGAGTGGAAAATTACGATGATAGGAGAAAGGGTCATCGAAGCGTTTACACAGGCTAGTGCAGC
>JBBSES010000285.1:0-6392 GCA_038239465.1 Gemmatales bacterium | reverse complement strand
TTACATGCCGGCCTTACGGCTCGACGCTCGCCAGTATCGGGAACGAAGCCCGTCTCAAGGCAGCAAATGCCCCGCCCAGATGAGGTAGCCGGCGATCAGGCCGCACACCGCGGCACTGCCGGCGATGATGCCGAGGATGGTCAAGGTCCAGGGGGCGACGCCTTCCGAATTCAGGCTGCGATGATGCACGATTCCCTCCCTCTTTCATTAAGAGTAGGCGGGCTGAGCGGCGCCCAAAAGGTCGTGATGCGCTTGCCATTCGATCTCGTCGGTGGCATCCCACTCCTCGGCGGCGCGGTCTTCGGCCAGCGCGTGGAACAGCGGCTGCACATGGAAGCAACGGCCAACGTTCACGGCGTCCTCAAAGGCGATCGGCAGGCGGAAATTGCGATAGACGCCGGGAGCCAGGAATACCGCCAGCCCCGCGTCAGCCTCGCTCCAGAAACGGCCATCCTCGACGAGGCCGCAGGCCGGCGCCAGCAACCGCGCGGCTTGGCAGGGTGATAGACCCAGCGCCTTAAGGCGCGTCGATGCCGCGCACACCTGGTTCTGCCAGCGCACCCGGAAATGGTGCTGCCCATCGCTCGGCGTACTCATCAGCAGGGAGACGCATGGCGTCTGACGGTTGCTCACGAGATGCTGGAGATCGTGCCGACCGAAGATGTCCATATCTGACTCCCGAGGAATCGCGGTTGCATGAAGTCGAAGAAGGGGCGTTCACGGGCATGATTTAACCCGCAAAATCGGTGCCGTTAGTGTCTCCCGCGATCTTCGACGGAGCGATGGGTTTGGCACTCGGCTTGCTCAAGCTTACTCGGCGAGCGGGGCCGCGTTAGCGCCCCGAGTGAGTCGTTTGAGATGACTCTGGGGGCGCTAACGCGGCCCCACTCGCCAACGGGTTCTAACGATCGAATCGAAAGGGAAATGCCATGAGTCCGAACATTCCCGCCACGCCGCCGTCGCAACCGACACCAGTGCCGAGGCCGGAAGACACACCGCCGCGTCCCGGCTCAATGCCAGATGAGCCGATGGCGCCGCCGCCCGCGCCGCCGAGGTCGCCCGCTCCCGAACCGCCGCCGTCGCCGGTCTGGAGTTGAGGGTTACGAAACGTTCTGAAACCACGAGGCGCCACAATGAGCTAACCTGACGGAGTCAGGCAAACCGACAATACCCACGGACCCCAACGAGAGCCGCACCATGAAAATCGCTCGGCGCCTGGCCTTCGCGTCGCTCGCGCTCATCGTTGTACTCGGCTTAGCGGCGCTCGGCGGCCGCGCCTACCTCGCTACGCCGTACGGCGCGGCTCAAGTAGCAGCGCGGCTGTCCGCCGTGGCCGGCTGTCCGGTGGAAGCGGATGGTGTGGACGTCGGTTTCAACCAATGCACGGTTCGCGGCGTGCGCCTGCTCGATCCTGCGACCGGCGCCGCGTGGGCGTCGGTCGATAGCGCGCGGCTGCACATATCTCTATGGGATCTGCTCGCGGAACGGCTTTCCCAAGGCAACCTCCACCTGAGCGGCGCGGCGCTCGATCTGCGTTTCGACCGCGATGGCCGCTTGCTGACGACACTTCCCGCCGCCGCCTCCAAGTCGGGCGAACTCCCCCGCGCGATCGAGTGCGAAGGCACGCGCGTCGCATTGCGCCAGGAGGGGCGGCCCGATTTCACCATCGAGGAGATTCGGGCGACCGCTTCCACGCTCGATCAGCCGATTCAGGCGTCTGGCTCGGCCAGCGATCCGCGCTGGGGCGACTGGCAATTTCAAGCCAGCGCCGATCGGGCGACCGGCGACAGTCGGCTGACGATGTCCACGCCGCGCACCCGCTTGACGCCGACGCTGCTGGAGGGGTTACCTTTCCTGCCGCCCGCCGTCTGGCAAGAGATTCGTCTGGAAGGCGACACGTCCGTGAAGTTGTCGGTCCACTTCGAGCCGAGAAGCGCGGACGGGTTTCACTATCAGTTGACCGCGGTGCCTACGGACGTGACAGCCCATGTCGCCTCCCTGGATGTCGATGCCCGCCAAGTTCGCGGCCGCCTGGAGATCGAGGACAACCTCATTCATCTGCGTTCCATCGTGGCAAAGGTGGCGGACGGCACGGGAAATGTCAGTGGCGACCTCGATTTCCGCACGACGCCGGCACGGCTCGATTTCCTGGTGCGCGGCGACCGGCTCGACGTGCATCGGCTGCCGAAGAGTTGGAACTTGCCGGCCGGCTTCGGCGGCTTTCTCGACGGCCATGCCCATATCGACGTCATGCTCGACGGCGGCAAGCCGATCATCGGCGGCTCGGGCGAGGGCGTCATCAAGGACGCCATGGTCGCCGGCTTTCCCGCCGAGCCGATCGAACTGAAGCTGAGTAGCGCCAACGGCCGTCTACTCTTCACGCAGCCGGCCAAGGGCAAAGCCGATTCGCGCGCCGCCCTGGCCGCGCTGGCCGTTTGCGTTCTGGCGGCGGAGCCACCGCGGCCGAATGGGTCGCTTCCCAGCGCACTCATCAATCAGGCCGAAACCCTCGTGACGCGAACGGGGCAAGCGATCCTCGGTACCGGCATGGGAACGGCGCGCGCCGCGCGCCAGACCGTCGATTGGATCAAGCGCCGCGTCGAGCAGCCGGCCGCCGCCAAGGCTGAGCCGACGACCTATCTGGAAGCCGATCTCTCCTTGGCCGACGTGGACATCGAGCAATTCGTCCGCAACCTGCAAGTGAAGCTGCCGTTTCCCATCAAAGGGCGCTTATCCTTTCAAGTGAAGGCGAGCATCCCCATCAACAAATCCGAGGACTTGCGCGAATATCGCCTGCGGGGCGCGGCGCAAATGGCCTGGGGCGAGGTCGCCGACCTGCGTCTGGAAAAGGTCGAGGCCAAGATCGATTACCGCGATGGCATCTTCGCTCTGACCGAGCTATCCGGTATGGTGCCCGACGTGAAGGAAAAGAACGCCGGCAGCTTCTCCGGCAATGCCCGTCTTCTCATAGCGCCGGCCGGCGACCTGACGGCGCGCCTGGCCTTGAAACGCATTCCCCTGGCGCGCGTGCTGAGTCTGGTGAGTCCCGATGCACCGAGCGTGCAGGGCAGCTTTTCGGGCGATTTCGAGGCGCGCGCGCTCGGCGGCAAGCTAGCCGATGTGGAAGCGTGGCAGGTGAAAGGCACGCTTACGTCGCCGCGGATCGCCGCCCTGGGCTGGACGGCCACCGACCTGTCCACCGCCGTGAAAGTCGCCACGGGGACGCTCTCCGTCAGCGATATTCGCGGCCGCGTGCAGAGCGTTCCTTTGAAGGGCTTCGCGGAGATGGCGTTGACGGCGCCCTATCGCGCCAACGGGCAATTGAAGCTGGCCTCCGACGATAAGACCGACCTGGGCACGTTGCCGCTCAGTGTGCCCGAAGGGTTCAAGCCGTCGGGCCGTTTCGAGACCACGGCCGCCTTCAAGGGGACCGCCGTGCCGCTGGCCGTCACCGCTTCGGGAGACGGGGTAGCTACCGATTTTAAGATCGGCAAGACGCCGTTCGGCACCGTCCGCTTCGATTGGGATGGCGACACGGAACGCTTCCGCTTGACGAAGCTGAGCGCGGCTTACGGCAAGGGCGAATTGACGGGCCGGGCGGTGCTGCCCTTCGCGCCGACGGTCGCCGGCAGCCTTGACGTGTCGTTCAAGGCGCTCGACGTGGCCGCCCTGAGCCGCGACCTGCCGCAACTGCCGGTACGTGTCGAGGGCACGGTTTCCGGCGGCGTCAAAGCGGAAATGCCCGCCGTGAAAGAAGGGCAGCCGCGCACCGTATCGGCCAAGCTCGACCTGCATTCGTCCCGGCTGCGGTTGCAAAACATCCCCACGGAAAAGGTGCGCGGCGACGCCAATTACCAAAAGGGCGCCCTCGACTACCGCCTTGAAGGCGAGACGCTCGGCGGCAAGTTCGAGTTGAACGGCAAGGTGCCGGCCAAGGCCGACCCGGCCAAAGCGGAACCGGAAGGGCGCCTGCGTCTGGAGGGGCTGCGCATCGGTCGGCTCTGGGACGCGCTGCAGTTCACCGGCACGGTCACCCCGCGCGGCATCGTCGATATCGACATAACGTTTCGCCACGACGAAACGACCGGCCTGCCCGTGGGCCGTGGCCGACTCGTCATCAACCGCTTGCGTTGGGGCAATTCCATGCTGGCCGAACGCATGGGCGGCGACATCGTGCTGGACGGCCGCGACGCGCGCTTGCGCAACATCGGCGGCACCTTCGCGGGCGGCCTCGTCAACGGGCAGCTGTCCCTCAGCTTGCGCCATCCCGGTCATGGCTGGTTCAACCTGAATCTCGAAGGGGTGAATGCGCGTTCCTTCTTGGAGCCGTGGCCCGACCTGGCGGCGCGCGTCGAGGGTACGCTCAGCCCGCACGCGCGCGGCGAAGGCACCGGCGAATGGCGCGGCACCGGCAATCTCTCCATGGCGCGCGGCAACGTGGCCGGCATCGAAGTCGTGGACGCCCAAATACCCCTCAACTTCAGCACGCTCCTCAACGTCGGCCGCTTTCAAATCGAAGCGCGCGACATGCAAGCCCAGCTGGGACGCGGCCGCGCCACGGGGAGAGCCAGCTTCATCCGCGGCGATGGCACGCACCTCGATGGCCTGGCGCGCTTCAACGGCGTCGATCTCGGCAGTCTCGTTCGGCCCTCGTCCACCTTGGGCGGTGTAGTCGCGGGGCGTGTCTCCGGGCGCCTCGAATTCAGCGGCCGCGACGTGCGCTCGCTCAACGATCTGAACGCGACGCTCGAAGCCAACTTTCAGCAGACCCCGGCGGGCAACGTCCCCGTCGTGCAAGACCTGGCCCGTTTCCTGGCGCCTGGCCTGTCGGCAAGTACCGCGTTTCAGTCCGGCGATATCCGCGCTCGGCTGGCGCGCGGCGTCGTTCGCGTCGAACGTCTGCGCCTGGTCGGTCCCTCCCTGCAAGCGCTCATTACGGGAACGGTGAATGTGGACGGCCGACTCGACTTGAGCGCCGTGGCCAATACCGGACGACTGGCGCCCGAATCGACGGGCATCCGCGCCCTGGCCGGCCGCATTCCCGCCATCGGCCCCGTCCCCGTCGGGCTGATCGTGCAAGCCAATGAATTACTGCTGAGCCGCCTGATTTACCTGCGCATCGGCGGCACCATCCGTAGCCCGAGCATACACGTGGAACTCTTGCGAACCATCACGGATGAGGCGGCCCGGTTCTTCCTCAGCTGGGCGGCGGGAGCGGCGTTCGGCACGGACGTGTTTCTCAGTCGATAACGACGTTCCGTCGCGCGCATTCCCGAGCAAAACTTTGCCCGAGGTATAGCCCGCCCGCTTGATGAAACTGTTTCGACTTTGCCGATAAAAGCAGGGATAGGCCCGCCGACTTCGACCTCCGCCACGCTTGAACGGATAATCCTATGCTCAGCAACGCGCGACCCTGGCTCGCCCAGTCTGCGCTTCTTTCCCTGGCCCTCGGGGCGATCCTGGCAACCTCGGGCTGCGGGGGCCGCGGCGCCGGCGGACTCTTCTTCGCGCCCGAAAACAACCCTTTGCGCGAAACGACCAAGGCGTTGCGGCAGCCGATGGCCCCGCCGGTGCCGCGCGAACTCGACAAGCAGGTATTGCCGCGCTACGTCGTCGAGCCGGGCGACGTATTGCTCGTGTTGCCGAGCGATCCCGACTCGACCGTGCGCCTACCCGCCGATCAGCCGGTGCTGCTCGACGGCACGATCAATCTCGGGCGCTATGGCCACGTCATCGCGGCCGGCAAGACCATCGAAGAGATCGAGGCTATCGTCCGCGCCGCCGTCGAGACGCAAACGAAAGACGCCGGCTTCATCAGCGTTCGCCTGGTTGGCCGACAGAGCAAGGTGTACTACGTGCTGGGCGAGGTGAACTCGCCGGGGTCTTTCCCTCTGGCGGGCCGCGAAACCGTGCTCGACGGCATCCTCGCCGCGGGGGGACTGACGGATCGGGCTTCGCGCAAGAAGATCGTCGTCAGCCGGCCGACGCCGCCGCACGATTGCCGCATTGTGTTGCCCGTTTGCTATGAGGAGATCGTGCAAATAGGCGACACGACGACGAACTATCAACTGCGTCCCGGCGACCGCATCTTTGTCGCCAGCCGTTCGTGTTGGGACAACATCCTCGGCGACAAGAAAGAATGCGCCCCATGCGCTGGACCGCAAACGGCTTGCCCGATGGAGCACGCGCCTCCGCCGGTGCCGAGTCATCAGTATTTGGGGACGCCCGTGGTTCCAATACTGTCGCCGGACGAGGGCAATAAAACACCGGCGCCCAATCTGCCGATGCCTTCCGCGGTAACGCCGGAGAAGTCATAGGTTCAGAATCATCACCTGGCGAGTGGGGCCGCGTCAGCGCCCCGAGTGCAATCTCCTGAGATTGCACTCGGGGCG
>JBBSES010000284.1:0-6394 GCA_038239465.1 Gemmatales bacterium | reverse complement strand
AGGACCACTTGCCGCTGTACCGCGGCGAGGCGCGACTCGGCGCGGCGCTGCCGCGTTCGACGATGTGCGACTGGATGGCGGCGGCGGCCATGCTGCTGACACCCCTATGGCAGTTGCTGAAAGAGTTGATTTTACAGTCCAAAGTGCTGCACACCGACGACACCACGGTGCCGGTGCGCGACGACGGGCAAAGCAGCCACCGCTACGGCCGGTTGTGGGCGTACATCGGCGACGCCGGCCATCCGGGGGTGGTCTTCGACTATACGCCGACGCACGCGCGCGACGGGCCGGCCGATTTTCTCCAGGGATTTCAGGGTTTTTTGCAGGCCGACGCCTACAGCGTTTACGACGGCATCTATGCCGGCAGTAGCGGGGCCATCGTCGAAGTCGGCTGCTGGGCGCACGCGCGCAACAAGTTCGAGGACGCGCTGAGCAGCGATCCGGAACGAGTCCACGCCGTCAAGGCCTGGGTGCGTCGCTTGTACGACGTCGAGGACGAGGCCAAGGCGGAGGCGGCGCGTCGGGAATTAAAGGGCGCCGCCGCGGCGGCGGTCTTCCTCCGCTTGCGGCAAGAGAAGTCGGCGCCGCTGCTGACAGACCTGTGTCAGTGGCTGCGGGCACAGCGCGAGCAGGTGCTGCCGAAGAGTCCGATCGCGGCGGCCAACGGCTACGTGCTGAATCAATGGAATGCGTTGACGCGCTACACGACGGACGGCGACTTGCACATCGACAACAACGTCAGCGAGCGGACGCTGAAGCTGGTGGGCATTGGCCGCAAGAATTGGCTGTTCGTGGGCAGCGACGCGGGCGGGCAAACGGCGGCGGCGTTGTTCACGTTCACGGCGACGTGCAAGCATCAAGGCATCGACACGTATGCATATCTGCATGACATATTTCGCCGGCTGCCGACGCGGTCGGCGGAGCGGTTGGAGGAATTGCTGCCGCACCGCTGGCAGGCGGCACGGCGGGCCGAGGCCTCGACGACGAGCGCGTCGGCGACGGGACCGTAAGCCGCCGATCGCCAAGCCGCGTTCGCCCTACCCGGTTCCGGACACCCCCGGAACCGTTTTTCGTTAGGCGTCGAAGCCAGCGGTCCCTCGCAAGCCGATGGCGGCCAGCTTCGTCCTTTTGCCCCCGCGGCCCTGAAAAATCCCGGTGCCGATCTTCGTCGGCGTGCGGGCCGCGTCCGGGGTGTGGTCGGCCGGACGGGAAGCGAGTTCAACTACCGGCCGACGGCCTGCGCGACCACCTACCGCATGGTGGTGGTCCGCAAGAACCTGACGGTCGAGAAGGGCGAATGCCGGCTGTTCGACGACGTCCGTTATTTCTTTTACATCAGCAACGACTGGGCCAGCGAAGCGGAGGAGATCGTGTTCGCGGCCAACGACCGCTGCCATCAGGAAAATCTCTTAGCGCAGTTGCACGGCGGGGTGCGGGCCTTGCGGGCCCCGGTGGACAACCTGGTGAGCAACTGGGCATACATGGTGATGACGGCGCTGGCGTGGGACCTGAAGGCGTGGTGGGCGTTGCTGCTGCCGGAGGAACCGGGCCGCTGGCAGGAGCGGCACCGGGCCGATAAGCGTTGGCTACTAGGACTGGAGTTCCGCACGTTCGTGAACACATTCATTCGCCTGCCTTGCCAGGTGGCGCGGACGGGCCGGCGTCTGGTGTACCGCTTGCTGTCGTACAGTCCGCAACTGACGATCTTCTTCCGGCTGCTGGACCGTCTGCGTTGTTGAGGCGATGCCTCCCCGAAGTCGGCGTCCGGACGCGCCGATCCGCGAAGGCTCCGAAGGCGAAGGCGCGGCAAGGCGGTGCGAATATGGCGATAACAATCCGAGGCGAAGCAACGCTGTCGCGCCGACGGCCGCGCGGAGACTACGCGCGGCCCATGGGCCGCCGACCCGTGCCGGCGGGGTCGGAAACTTCGCTTGTTTAAGGTCTAATTTGCCTCTTGGCCGCCGCTGGCCCGCGCGGGTATACTCTCGCCGTCGTCCCCCGAGCGAGGTGCCCCATGCGCGTGCCATTGACCGCCGAATCGTCGCGTCCGCCGTTGTCCGCGTGGGAGCCGGAACCTGAGCCGAGCCGTTCGCGGCCACGGCGCCGCTGGCGCGAGAAGTTCGGTGACGCCTTTCGCGGCATGAAACTCGGCATCCGCGGCCATTCCAGCTTCTTCGTCCACTTCTTCTTCGCGGCCTTGGTACTCGCCGCCGCCATCGTCATGCGCTGTGACTTGCTCGAATGGTGCGTGCTGATCGGCTGCATCGGCCTGGTGCTGACGGCGGAATTGTTCAATAGCGCGCTGGAAACGCTCTTCCACGGCCTCGACGCCACGACCAAGGAACGCATTCATGGCTGCCTCGACATCGCCGCCGGCGCGGTGCTGATGGCGAGCGCCACCGCCCTGGTGATCGGCACTATCGTCTTCCTGGGGCGGCTCGGCACGATGCTGGGGTTGCGATGAGACGCGAAACGTAAACAAGACGAATCGCGCGTTACTTGCCTTCCAATTCCTTGACCACTTGCGCGACCTGCGCTGGATTGCCCAGCTTGACGAGATGGTCGATGCGCGACTGCGGCACGCCGAGCTTCTGCATGGCGGCGGCCGCGGCGGTCCAGGCCTTTTGCTTCTTCTTCCCCTCGGCCAAATACAACTCGCTCACCAACTCGGCGAGGCGCTGCTTCAAGATCGTGTCCTGATTGTTGTAGTAGCGCTTGATGATCTTCTGCTGATTGTGCGTGAAATCGTCGAGCGCCATCGCTCACCTCCGTGATGGGGGAAACTCCGGTCAGCTTGACGCCAAGGGCCGATGCCGTCAAGCGGAACCGGCCAGGGCGTGCCGGGAGGCAGCGCCGTCGAGCGCTTCGAGCCAGGAGCGCACCTCGGCGACAACGCGCTCGGGGGTCGAGGTGCCGGCGGTGAGGCCGACGACGCGCGTGTCGCGGAACCAGTCGGGCCGCAATTCGTGGACGCCGGAAACCTGGAAGGCACGGCAGCCGGCCTTGCGGGCGAGTTCGGTGAGCTTGCGGCTATTGTTGCTGTCGCCGCCGCCGACCACGACCACGGCGTCGCACTCGGCGGTCAGCCGGCGCAGGGCGTCTTGCCGGTCCTTGGTCGGCTGGCAGACGGTGTCGATGAAGCGGGCGTCGGCCATCGGGAAGCGACGGCGGATCATTTCGACGAGTTCGAGGACGCGCTCCAGCGGTTGCGTCGTCTGGGCGACGATGCCGAGGCGCGGCTTGCCGGCGAGCGCGTCGATGTCGTCGTCCTGTAAGACCACGGTGCATTCGGGCAGATCGTCCACGAGGCCGCGCACTTCCACATGTCCCGGTTGGCCGATGATGACCGGGTAACGGCCCTCGGCCATCAGCTTGGCCATCGCCTGATGGACGCGCTTGACCAGCGGGCAAACGGCATCGTGGACCTGCTTGCCGGCGGTTCGCAGTTGCAGCTTGACGCGGTCGCTGGTGCCGTGCGCCGTCAGCAGCACGGCGCGGGTCTCGACCTGTTCGACCCGCTGGGCGCGGACGGCGCCGGCGGTTTCCATTTGCGCGACCACGTCGGGGTTGTGAACGAGGTCGCCGAGGATCGTCAATGGTCCCTGACGGCTGAGGCGCAGGGCCAAATCGACGGCGTCGCGGACGCCAAAGCACATGCCGTAATGCTCGGCCAATCGTACTTCCATGGCTCTCTCCTTATGCACCGGTACGCCCGCGGCCTTGCCGCACGATGGCTTCCAGCTGATCGAGGTAACGGACGAACGCCTTATGTCCCGGTTTGGTCAATCGACAGGTGGTTTGCGGGCGCCGGCCGACGAATTGCTTGTCGGTGGCGACGTAGCCGCGGTCTTCCAGCTTTTGCAAATGGACGCTGAGGTTGCCGTCGGTCATCTCGACGCCGTCGCGCAGTTCCGTGAAGGTCAGGCTCTCGACGGCGGCGAGCATCGACACGATGGCGAGCCGGCCACGCTCGTGCAGCATGGTGTCGAGGTCGTCGCACAGACGTTTGACGGCTTTCACGGTGCGTACCCGAAAGAGAGGATCACGCCACGGAGCGATGCAGGCGCAGGGCCGACGCGCGGCGCTCGCTCACCAGCAACAGCGTTCCCAGGACGAAATGCCCGAGGCCGAAACCGAGGCCCATCATGAGCGCCGCCCAGGCCGGCCCGAGTGCCAGCGCGACCGCGCCGAGAAACAAAGTGGCCAGGCCGAGCCAGCGGATCGGCGTCGGCGCGTAGGCCGCCGTGGCCAGGGCGCCCTGGCCATAGCACAACATCCAGACGCCGGGCAGCCACAGGTGCTGGCCCCAGCTGAAGAAGAGTACGCTCAGCGCGAGGGCCGCGAACAGCGATGGCGCCAGCGCTGTCACCACGGTGCGGGCCGGCCGGGACCAGAGGCGTTCGCCCGATTCCTGGCTGCGAACCGCGGTGCCCAGCACGGTGGCGAACAGCGACCCGCCGAAGACGAAGGCCCAGATGATGCCGAACTGCCAGGGATTGGCGGCGTCGAGGACGAGAAAGGCGAGAGACCCCGCGCCGGCGAGCGTGCCCGCGGCCAGGCCGGCGCGGGCCGTCAAGAACTGGTACTGGACGGTGCGCTCCATCAGCGTGCGGATCACTTCCAGGTTTCGGGCCGCCTGCCGGGAGTCCATTGGCTTACCTCCGCAAATCAGTTTGCGACGCAAAGTAAGTTAGCGTGCGGAAGAGAATGTGTCAATATCTAACGCGAAACGGCAAGCCCTGGTTAAGCGATGAGAAAGGCGTTCTCGGCTAGCCCGACAAGGCATTCTTCGAGGACCGCGCTAAGCGACGCCCGCGCCTGGGCGGCGGCTTGGGTTTGCCCCTCGTGCTGGATTTCGAAAGAGCCGTCGGCGACGGCGGCGACCAGGGCGTCGAGGATGGCGGCGCGGTCGCGCGTGCCGTCGAGCAGTGGCAGGACCATGCGGTCGAGGTCGTCTAATTTGACGCTGCGATGCCGCAGGTTGGTGACGAGCGTTTCCGTCTCGGCGAGCAGGCGCGACAGCGGGTTGGCCGTGGGGCGATCGCTGAGTTCCGTCACCAAGGCCGGCTCGCGCGTATACAACTCGACCAGGCTGCATTGATGGAAGTGGAGCAGGACGCGCGCCAGGTGTTCGCGCGACAAGTCGAGGTCGGCGGGGGCGGCGGTCAGCCGTTCACGGACGCGCGTGTACAGTTCGTTGAAGGCGAGGCCGCGCGGCCAGGGTTCGAAGAGCAGTACGAAGGCGGCCTTGGCCAAGGGGTTGTTGGTCGTGACGGTGGCGCCGCGCGCCGTGCGGAACTCGACGGGAGTGGGCGATGCGATCTCGGGTTGGGCATCGACGGGACGCAAGCGGGCGCGGACGCGCAGGGAAGGCACGATGGTCGCGTCGGGTTGTGGCCGAACCGTCGCGTTTGCGCGGCAAAGTAGGGTTCGGCGAAACAGGCCGCCCGCCAGGAAATCGAGGTGCTGCTCGTAGGCGACGCGGTCGCGCGCCAGCTGGTCCAGGGCACCGCGCGCCGGCGCCGGCAGATCGCCGGTCAACGGCGACGGCTCGGCCTCGGCGACGAATTGCAAGCCGTGGGCCGATGCGCGGGCCATGAATTCGTGGAAATAACAGGGCGCGTTGTGGCTTTCGAGGTGTTCGTGGAAGAGGTACGTATCGGAGGAATCGTCGAGAACTTCCTCCTCTTGCTTGAGGGTGCGGCCATAATTGCTGTCGGGCACGCGCACCGTCTTGACGAGGAAATCGAGAAAGGCGCGCGCCTGCCGCGCTTTGACCAGCGGCTCGGTAAACTGGGCGACGTGGTAGCGGAGCATGGCGCCGACCATGCCGCGCAGGTGCCAGCCGGGATAGGTGTTGTAGCTGACGTAGGCGATGCCGTTGGCGGCGAGGCGCGTCGCGCAGATGGCGAGGATTTTGTCCTGCACCTCGGGCGGCACCCAGGAATAGACGCCGTGGCAGACGATGTAGTCGAAGTCGCCGAAGCGGTCGTCGAGGTCGAGGATGCTGAGCGGCAAAAGTTCGATGTTGGCGAGGTTCAAGCGCGTGGCGAGTGCTTGGCCGTCGGCGATTTGCCGGGGCGAGAGGTCGATGCCGACGAAGCGGCCATCGGGGAACTGACAGGCCATGGGCAGCAGGTTGCCGCCGCGGCCGCAGCCGAGTTCGAGGACGCGAGCGGTGGCCAGCGGCGGCGGCGTCAGGCCGTGCAAGGTGGCGGCGGTGGCCAGCGTGTCTGGGTGCGTGGTGGAAAAAGCCTGGTTGGAGTAGGGGAGTTCCTCGTAGGTGGAAGCGGTGGTTTCGGACATGGAACATTCCTAAACGTTCGATTATTGATGGGGCGAGCGGGGGGCGTTAGCGCCCCGTGGATTGCTTGAGGGGGAACCACGGAGGGCT
>JBBSES010000283.1:0-6399 GCA_038239465.1 Gemmatales bacterium | reverse complement strand
GTCGCCGCCGTGCGCGACGGGGCCGAGGGCAGCACCCTCGAGATTGCCGCCGGGACGTTCGAACTCGAAGCGCCGCTAGAACCGAAGGCCGGGATGATTCTCAAAGGCGCCGGGATGGATAAGACGATTATCACGAACGCCGCAAGCTGGAAGCCCTCGACCAAAACTCTACCCGATCCCGAAATGAAAACTCAGGGCATGGACACGCGGGCGTATCTCATTCGGCTGAAGGATAAGGCGGCGGGCATCGCCATTTCGGATTTGACTATGCGCGGCCCGCAGCTTCACGGCGCAATCTTCGGGGTGGAGAATCAAAAACTCCATTTGCATCATCTGCGCATTCAGGACACGCTCTGGACCGGCATTCGGACTTTTTCGATGAAGGAGGCGAAGATTCACGACTGCGAATTCATCGATGCCGGCGGGCGTTGGGAGAAGGGCGAGCCGGGCGTCAAAGGCGGCATCACGGGCGGCGCGATCTTCCCGATCTGGATGGCCGACAGCGAAATCCACGACAACCGCTTCGTTCGCACGCGCAAGGGCGCCGCCGAGGAGTTCTACGGCATCAAGGGACGCCAGGGGAAGCGCTGCCGCATCCATCACAACACCATCGAGACGAACTTCTCGATCGAGTTCCCGTTCGAGAACGACGAGGACATGGAGATCGATCATAACGTCTGCCACGGCACCATTTCGATACCGAAGCACGCCGGCGGCCCGGTGCCGAAAAGCGGCCGTACCTTTCACATCCACCACAACTGGATGCGCGACAGCTACTCGATCGAGTTCGTCCGCAACGGCGTCGAGATCGACCACAACCTGTTCGACTTCGACGTGAAGAAGGATCACGGAAATCTCGTTTCCGGGTTCGGCAAGGCGTCCGCCAAAGGCCCCGCCAGCTTCCACAACAACCTGGTCAACAACCCGGGCCGCGGCGTCATCTGGATCAACGAGGTCTTCGACAATCTGGAGATCCGCAATAACCACATCATCGCCCGCACCACCGAGACGCCGCGCAAAGAGGGGCTGTTCGGCTTCAACGCCGGCTGCGATTTTAAGACCATCACCATTCAGGACAACGTGATCGAGTGCCGGGGGCAAGCACGGCCTTTGCTCCGCTCTAAGGAAAGTTACGATGCGGTGGTGCGGAACAACACGCTCACCAATGTGGCCGACACCGACCGCATCAAAAATCAGCAAACTGACAAACCGATCGGCCTCGAAAAACCCCTCAAGTTCGAGTGCGGCGCCCACGGCGAAATCACGGTCGATGGCTGGCAGGCCGGGCCGTCGGCGAAGTAGCCGAGCACCGGCCAGAAACTTCCGCGCGCCTCCGGGGTAGGAGGTGTATCGCCCCCCAACCCCGGAGGCAATGCCGATGACCGTCTTTCTGACCGCAACCCTCTTTTTGCTCGCTCCGGCCCAAGACCCGACGCAACGCACATGGGATGTGGATGGCGTCAAGCGTGAGGCGCTCGTCCACGCCCCATCGAAGAAGGCCGAGGGCAAGGTGCCGCTCGTCTTCGACTTCCACGGCCACGGCGGGACGGCCAAGCACGCGGCCGGCGCTCATCACATTCACGAGGCGTGGCCCGAAGCCGTCGTCGTCTATATGCAAGGATTGAACACTCCCGGTAAGCTGACCGATCCCGAAGGCAAAAAATCGGGCTGGCAATCCGGCCCCGGCGATCAGAAGGACCGCGACTTGCTTTTCTTCGACGCCGTGCTCGCGTCGATGAAAAAAGATTACCCCGTCGATGAGAATCGCGTCTATGCGACGGGCCATTCCAACGGCGGCGGCTTCACGTACCTTCTCTGGGCCAAACGAGGCGACACCTTCGCGGCCTTCGCCCCGGTGGCGGCGGCGGCCGGCCCCTATTTCGCGGACGCTAAGCCCAAGCCGTTGTTCCACGCCGTCAGCGAGAAAGACCCGCTCGTCACCTTCGCCATGCAGCAACGCACGCTCGACAAGGTCAAGAAGCTCAATGGCTGTGACGACAAGGGCAAAGAATGGGCGAAGGACTGCCAAAGCTACCCGTCGAAGAGCGGTACGCCGGTCGTGATCTACCTCCACGGCGAAGGGCACAAGTACCCCGAGGCGACGCCGGCCTTGATCGTCAAGTTCTTCCAGGAGCAGGTGAAGAAGTGACGTTGCGAGAGGCAACGATGCGAAAGGAGTTCACGGCCATCCTCGGCCGCAGAGGCGTCGATGCTCTACTACCCGAAGATTCCAAGCAGCCGCAATGCTCCCGATGGTCGGTGCCTCGCCTTCGAAAAGTACGACGGCACCAACCTTCACTGGGAAGTTGGGAAGCAAGGTCTACTTCAACTTCAACTGCGTGATTCTCGACGGCGCGAGTGAAGATTGGCGACAACGTCCTCTTCGGGCCGGGCGTGCAGGTATACACGGCCTCTCATCCCATCGACGCGGCGGTGCGGCGCAGCGGCCTGGAGTTTGGCAAGCCGATCGCCATCGGCAACGACGTCTGGCTGGGCGGCGGCGCCATCGTTTGCCCCGGCGTCACCATTGGCGAAAAGGCCATAATCGGGGCGGGCAGCGTCGTGGTAAAGGACGTTCCACCAGGCGTTATCGCGGCTGGCAACCCGTGCCGCGTCATCCGCGACATCTAGCGGTACTTCGCCTACCGGACGCTACTTTTCCCTCTAATGCAACGGCGTCGCGTTCCAGATGCGGACCTTGCGATCCATGCCGGCGGAGACGAGTTGGCTGCCGTCGGGACTGAAGGCCACTGCTTGCACGCCGTTGGTATGGCCGCGCAGCGTCAAGACTTCCTGCCCCGCGACCGGGTCCCAGAGCTTGACGGTGTGGTCGGCGCTGCCAGAGGCCAGACGCTGGCCGTCGGGGCTGAAGGCGAGGCACACGACTTCGCCGGTGTGTCCCCAGAGGTGGAGTTTCGGGCGGCCATCGCGCGCGTCCCAGACGCGCAACTCGCCTTCGACGTGCATGTCGTCGTCGGGACCACCACGGCTCACCGCGCCGGTGGCGAGCAAGTCGCCGCGCGGGCTGAAAGCGATGCTGGCCACGGGGCCGGCGTGGTCGTCGAGACTGAAGACTTCGTCGCCGCTCGATATATCCCAGATCTTGGCCGAACGGTCGGAGCCGGCGGTCGCCAGGCGCGTACTGTCGGGGCTAAACGCCAGGGCATTGACGGCCCAATCGCCGTGACCGCGAAAGGCGCGCTTCTCGGTATAGCTGGCGTCGTAGAGACGGACCACGCCTTTGCTGTCGGCGGCGGCGAGCCAGGCGCCGTCGGGACTGTACGCGACATGAACGGTGTCGATATCGCCGAGCGCGTGCAGCGGCAGCCCGCTGACCGGGTCGCATATTTCCAGGCCGCGTTGGCCGGCGATGGCCAGCTGGAGTCCATCGGGACGATAGGCGACCGACTTGACGAAGCCGACGCGCGCCGGCAGGGGTCGGAGTCGGTGGTCGGAAGCGGGGTTCCACACGCAGAGGCGCGTGTCGGCGGTCAGCAATTCCTTACCATCGGGCCGGAAGGCGACCGTGCGGGCGACGGTCCCGTCGCGCAGGATGCGGCACTCCGGCGGCGAGGTGGCGTCCCAGAGTTTGACGAGGTGGTCGCGGCCAGCGGAAGCGAGGATGCGGCCGTCGCCGCTGAAAGCGAGGGCGGTGATGGGGCGCGTGTGGCCGCGCAGGGTCGAGAACTCCGTGCCGGCGTTGGCGTCCCAAACCTTGACCATCAGATCGCGGCCGCCCGAGGCGAGCCATTCGCCCTTGTCGCCGCCGAAAGCGAGGGCGCTGACCGGAGCGGAGTGGCCGTGCAGTGTCGCTTGCAAGTTTCCCGTGCCGGCGTCCCACAGCTTGACGGTGGTATCCCCCGCCGAGGCCGAGGCGAGACGGTCCTCGTTATTGGCGAAGACGAGGCTGGCGATGGCCCCCTTTTGCTTGGGCAAGCGGTGCAATTCGTCGCCGCTGGCGGCGCGCCAGATGCGAATGTTTCCCTCGGCGTCGCCCGACGCGACGAAGGTGCCGTTAGGACTGAGGGCCACCTCGGTCAGGCGGGCGGCATGGGCGGCGGCGTGGAACACTTCCGCCCCGGCGGCCACGTCCCATACTTTCAGCGTGCCGTCGGGCAGGCCGAAAGCGAGCAGTTGCCGCCGCGCGTTGTAGGCGACGACGGCTCCCTTGTCGCGCGGCCAGGGCAGGCTGGCCAGTTCTTTCTTTTGCGACAAGTCCCAAACGCGGACGGGTTGGTTGGCGGCGACGACGTGCAGTTGCTGCGCGCCTGGGTCGAAGCCGACAACCGGGCCACGGTCGCCGCGGCCGCTGCCGGGTTGGGTGAATACCCCCTTGCCGCTGCCGGCGTCCCAGACCTTCACGGTCATATCTTCGCCGACGCCCGCCAGCTGGCGTTGGCCGTTGAAGGCCAGGCTCAGCAGGGGCGAATCGGGGCCGCGCATTTGCAGCAGTTCCGCCTGACAGAGCCGATTGAGATAGTGCCATTCCCAGCGCCGCTGGGTAACGGGACACTCGCCGAGGAGGTGGCGGGCGCGGGTGACGTTGTTGGCCAGCCATTCGCGTTCGGCCAGGGCGATGCGGTTGCCGTAGAGTCTGCTTTCCTTCTCTTCCAGCGCTTTCTTCAATTCCACGCCCTTGCGCGCCAGGGCTTCGACTTGCTCCGCCTCGGAGCGCCACTTCCAGGCGATGCCGGCGAAGGCGAGGGCGATGCTGACGAGAGCGAGGCCGATCAGCGCGGCCTGCGATGGCCGCCGCCGCGCCCACTTGACCGCCCGCTCCACGGTACCGACCGGCCGCGCCAGAATCGGCTCGCCGGTCTGAAAGCGGCGCAGGTCGTCGGCCAGCGATTCGGCCGTCGGGTAGCGCTTGTGTGGCTCTTTCTCCAGGCATTTCAAGCAAATGGTCTGCAAGTCGCGCGGCAAGCGCGGCTGCAAGCGGCTCAACGGCACCGGCTCCTCCGACGCCACCTGCAACATCGTGTCCAGCGACGTTTCGGCGCGGAACGGCGGCCGGCCCGTCAGCATCTCGTAGAGGATCGAACCGAGGGCATACACGTCCACGGCCGGCCCGACATCGCGGTTCTTGCCCAGCGCCTGTTCGGGCGCCATGTAGCTGGGCGTGCCGATGACGGTGCCGCTCTGCGTCAGCGCCGGGTTGGCCAGCTGCTTGGCCAAGCCGAAGTCGGTGATCTTGGGGAAGCCGTCGTCGGTAAGCAGGATATTCGCCGGCTTCAAGTCGCGGTGGACGATACCGCGCTCGTGGGCATGGTGGATCGTCCGCGCCAGCTGCTCGATCATCACCGAGGCGTAGCGCGGCGGCAACGGCGTGCCATTGAGCTTGTTCGCCAGGCTGCCGCCCTCGACGTATTCCAATGCGAAGTAGGGTCGGCCGTCTTGCTCGCCGACCTCGTACACCTGCACGATGCTCGGATGCTTCAATCCGGCGACGGCGGCGGCCTCGCTGCGGAAGCGCTGCAGGTCGCGCGGGCCGACGTGAACGCCGGCCAAGATCATCTTGAGGGCGACCAGTCGATTGAGGTGAACGTGCCGCGCCTGGTAGACGACGCCCATGCCACCACGGCCGAGTTCGCCGAGGATTTCGTACCCGGGCACGGCGGAACGCAGCGCGGGGGCCACCTCGCCGCCCGAGCCGATGGTAAGGTCTTCGGGCGGCGCCCGGCGGTCCCCGTCCTCGCTGGCGATGGTGGCGGCGGGGTCGTCTACGACGCGCATCATCAGGCCGGGGCGCGATCCCAGCGGCATGGCACGCATGACATCCGACGGCGTCTCGAAGGGCTCGCCGCAGACCAAGCAAGCGCGCGGCGGCGCCGACCCCGGTTCGCCCGGCGCCCAGGCATGCCCTTGCCGACACGTGAAACGCGCGGACATGGAACGAAACCTCGAGGTGGAATCAACTAGGATGGATTATCGCATATCGCCCGCCAAAGTCCAAAGAGTACAGCCGTGGGGCCGCGCTCCGCGGGAGGAAAACGGGCGCGCGGGGGCAAGTTTCCCGACGATCCAGAGAAGGGCTTCGTGAACGTACGACCCAAATGGTTGCGCCGGCTGTCCGCCCGCACGCCCCATTCCAGATACTCTGTCGGACGCTGTCACGAACCGGGGAGGGCGAAATGAGAATCTACATCATGGATCCGCGTTGGCCGGTGAAGACCTATAGAATTCCGGAGACGATCGGGAAGGACGTGGTCCGCTGGATTTGCTTCGAGGACGCCGCCATCAACGACATGCTGACCGCGCTCAAGGTTCGCCAAGGGGTGCAGCCGGATTCGATCGAGTTGCTCCGCCTCTGCGGGCACGGCAACTCTGGGTACATCGAGATCGGCCAAGGCATCGACATCAACAGCGCCCGGCACTTCAACGTGCTCAAGGGCTGCTTCC
>JBBSES010000282.1:0-6410 GCA_038239465.1 Gemmatales bacterium | reverse complement strand
GCCTGGATCATCGGTTGGGATCTGGTTTTGGAGTACGCCGTCGGCGCCGCAACGGTGGCGAACGGCTGGTCCGGCTACTTCCAAAGCGTGCTGTGGAAATTTGGCATCGTGGTGCCGCTCGTCTTTTCCGGGGCGCCGTACAAGTACGAGGAAGGCCACATCCTGCCCAACGCCTACGCCAAACACGAAGGGGAGCAGGTCACTCAAAAGGTCGTAAAGGTCGGCGAGGAGAAGGTGGACGAAATCTCCTGGGTCCGCACCAAGGACAACGTCCGCGTCGGCAAAGTGGGCGACCCGGCCATCGAGACGCAGCTGGAAAATGTGCAGCACGCCATCGTCAACCTGCCGGCCATTCTCATCGCCGCCTTGGTGACGCTTATCCTCATCAAGGGCATTTCGGAAAGTGCCGGCGCCAACGCCGTCATGGTTTTCATTAAGGTGGCCGCCGTCATCTTCGTCATCCTCGTGGGCGCCTTTTACGTCAACCCGGCCAACTGGGTGCCGTTCGCTCCGTTCGGCTGGACGGGCGTCAGCTTTTTCGGAATTCCTATCGCCGGTCAAGAAAACGCAGGCGGCGAACCCGTCGGCATGATGGCCGGCGCCGCCATTATCTTCTTCGCGTATATCGGCTTCGATTCGGTGTCCACCCATGCAGAGGAAGCGATCAATCCGCAGCGCGACGTGCCCATCGGCATCATGGCCTCGCTCGTCGTCTGCACCCTTTTCTATATCGCCGTCGTCGCCGTTCTGACCGGCATGGTGCCCTATGCCGAACTGACCAAGGACGCGGGCGTTTCCAACGCCTTCAAGTATCACGGACTGGGATGGGCGGATTTCATCATCTCCGCGGCGGGCGTGGCCGGCATCACTTCCGTCCTGCTGGTCATGATGCTTAGCGCCCCGCGCGTCATCCTGGCGATGGCCCGCGATGGCCTGGTGCCGACCGCGTTCTTCGCCGACGTTCACCCGCGCTTTCAGACGCCGTGGAAGAGCACGATTCTCATCGGCGTCTTCGTGTCCATCCTCGCCGGGCTGCTGCCCATCGACGCCCTGCTGCACTTGACAAATATCGGCACGCTCTTCGCTTTCGTCGTCGTTTGCGCGGCGGTCTTGATCATGCGACGGATCAACCCTGGGGCCAATCGGCCCTTCCGCTGCCCGTGGGTGCCGTTCGTGCCGATCATGGGCATCCTTACCTGCCTCTTGCTGATGCTGTCTCTGCCGGCCGCCAACTGGCTGCGCCTCTTCGGCTGGCTCGGTCTGGGAATGCTCATCTACTACTTCTATGGCCGGCACCATAGCGTTCTCGGCAAGGAACTCCGCGGCGAAATCTCCACGCACGGCATCTCTCCCGCCGGCATGCCCCAGGATGGGCCGCACTCATGAGTACGCTCGCCATGCCGTCCGACAAGCCCGCCGCCGGGACGCAGCCTGGCTTTCAGCAGCGGCTCGGCCTCTTCGACGCCACGATGCTGATCGTCGGCACGATGATCGGCTCCGGCATCTTCGTCACCTCGCAGGAAATCGCCCAAGATGTCGGCTCCACCGGCTGGCTGCTGGCCGTCTGGGGATTGGCCGGCTTGATGACCATCATCGGCGCCCTCAGCTACGCCGAACTCGCCGCCATGATGCCCTACGCCGGCGGTCAGTACGTTTATCTGCGCGAGGCGTATAGTCCCTTGTGGGGCTTCCTCTATGGCTGGGCCTGCTTCCTCGTCATCCAGACCGGCTCCATCGCGGCGGTCGGCGTCGTCTTCGCCAAGTACCTCGGCGTGCTGGTGCCCGAACTCGGCACCAACGTCGATAACAACGCCTTGCTCGCGTACAAGGGCGTCAACTGGGAGTTGTCGCTGCCCTTCATGGGCGAGCCATTCTTCACGATGAAGGATTTCGTCATCACGACGGGCCAGCTGGTGGCCGTCGCGGTGATCGCTTTTTTGACGGCGCTCAATTGCCGGGGCGTGCAGGAAGGCAAGTGGGTGCAAAACGTCTTCACGGTGGCCAAGACGCTGGCGCTGATCATGCTCATCGTCGTCGGCGTATGGCTGGTGCGCAGCCCGGAGGCCGAGGCGATCAACCGCGCCGATTGGTGGGGCGGTATCCACGGCACCGCGACCTATGCGGAAGTGGGCGGGTCGCGCGTCGGGCAACTGCTCGGCGGCGGCGGGTTGGCGATTGCCCTGATGGTGGCCGGCGGCGCCATGGTCGGCGCCCTCTTCTCCGCCGACGCCTGGAACAACGTCACCTTCACGGCTGGCGAGACGCGCAATCCGCGCCGCAACCTGCCCCTCAGCCTGGCCCTGGGCACCGGCTCCGTCATCCTCCTCTACATGCTGGCGAACTGGGCTTACGTCTCCGCGTTGCCGGTCAACGGCGTGCCGGAACTCAATCGCCAGGTGCGCGCTTTAGACGCCCGCATCGACGAACTGGAAGCGGCCAAGAAGACGAACGAAGCCGAATCGGTTCGGCAAGAGACGAAGCAGTTTCTCGCGGGAGCGTCCACCTTCGACCGCGGCATCGCCCACGCCAAGGAGCAACGAGTCGGCACCGCGGTCCTGGAGTTGTGGTCGCCGCGCTTCGGGGCGCCCCTGATGGCCCTGGCGATCATGGTGAGTACCTTCGGCTGCGTCAACGGCATGATCCTGATGGGAGCGCGCCTCTATTACGTCATGGCGAAGGACAACCTCTTCTTCCGCGCCGTCGGCCAACTCAACGCGCGCGGCGTACCGGCGCTAGGCTTGATCTTCCAGGGCATCTGGTCGGTGCTGCTGGTCTTTTCCGGCACCTACAACGAATTGCTCGACTACGTCATCTTCGCCGTGCTGGTCTTCTACACGCTGACGGTAATTGGCCTGTTCATCCTGCGGCGGTCGCGGCCGAACGCCGAACGGCCGTACAAGGCGCTCGGCTACCCGGTCTTGCCGGCCTTATACGTTGTTCTGTGTGCGACCATCATGGTCAACTTGCTGATCGTCAAGCCGAAGTACACCTGGCCCGGACTGATCATCGTGCTGACGGGGATTCCGGTGTACTTCTTGTGGCGCAAGCTGGGTGCGCCCGCTCAAACGAGCGCCCCCGTTTAGCCGCGATTGTCTTGTTTACGTTTCGCCTCTTCCGAGCGCGGAGGACGCCAAACGTAAACAAAATCATCTGCCGCTAAAAGATGTAGAGGTCTCCATGCCCATTGTTTTTTCGTGTGCGCAATGTCAAGAGCCGCTCCGCGCTCCCGATGGCACCGAAGGGCGCCAGGTGCGTTGCCCCGGATGCCAGGCCATCGCCACGGTGCCGGCGGGAACGGCGCCGGCCGAGCCTCCCGCCGCGCCTTGGCCCGCCCCCCCACCGCCCGTCGATAACGGGGGCTTCGCGCCGGCCGGCACCGGGGCGCTGCCGCCGGTTTTCTCGCCGATTCCGGACGCTCCCTCTGTCCGACCGCCCCGGTTTTCGGACGCCGCCGACCCCTACGGAACAGTGTCCGAACCGGACCTCGGCGAGCGCGACCCCGGCTGGAAAACCGTCAAGCTCGGCCTGCGCTTCGTCGGTTTTTCCGCCCTCGCCGCGATGGGCGCCCTGGCCATCATCGGCATCCTCGGCTACATCGGCCTCACCGGCGGCGGCCTGGACGGCGGACCTCTTGCCATCGCCGGCCTGCTCATGATCGGCTTCCTGGTGATCGCGGTCGGACTGCTGATCGCGGGCGAATTCATGTGCGCCGCCGTGCCGAAGAGTACGGGGCAATACCCGATTGCCCTGGCCGCCGCCATATGCACGGCCACACTCTGCCTGTCGCCGGTCGGCTTCATCCTGTTCGCCATCTTCTACCACGGGGTGGCCACCCGTTGTCGCAATCCTGCGTTGGGCACCTGGATGATCGTCTACGTCGTGGTGACGGTCCTCGTTTTCCTGGCCGGCTGCGGCCTCAAGATGGCCCTGGATAGCGGCACGCGCATCAGCACCAGTATGCTCGTGACCATACTCGTCGCCGAGATCGGCACCCGTTTCGTGCTGCTGGCTTGTTTCTTCGTGCTGATGAATTCGCTCGAAGGAGCGATCACTCGGAGCCAGGACCGGGCTTCCATGGATTGATGGTGAGCGGGGTCCCGTCGGAGACCCGAGCGCGCGAAACGGTCAACGACGGAGATATTTCCATGCCCATCGTCTTTTCGTGTTCACAATGTCAAAAGCCGCTCCAGGCGCCGGACGGCACCGAGGGGCGCCAGGTGCGTTGTCCGAACTACCGCTCGTAACCCGCGGCCTGTACAGCAATTTTCCGAAGCTTGTACAGTAGTTTTCTCTGTTTTGCTACTGAACAATCCTCTGAACATCAATGAGTTACGAGCGGTATTGTGTTTAGCCGAGACCCGAAGGGGAGCGCGGGAGACGCGAAACGTAAACAAGACGGATCACCATGCGTATCACTCAGCTCGAAAGCCAACTGTTGCGTCTGCCGCTCGCCCGGCCCATCAACGCCGCGCGCGGCCGCACCAGCATTCCGACCAACGGCGCCAAAGCGCGGCCGCAACCCGACCTCGACCCGCCCATCGATCATGTCTTCTTGCTCGTCGTCCACATCGACACCGACGCCGGCCATCGCGGTCTCGGCTTCGCTTCTAGCCTACAGGGTGGCCGTGCCCTGAAAGCCGTTCTCGACGACGATTTGGCGCCGCTGCTCGTCGGCGAGGATCCGCTCGATCACGAACGATTGGCGACCAAGGCGTACTGGCGCTTGCAGAGCATTGGCCGCCGCGGTCTGGTCGCTCAGGCTTATTCCGCCATCGACCTGGCCTTATGGGACATCAAGGGCAAGGCCGCCGGGTTGCCGCTTTACAAACTCCTTGGCGGCGCCCGCGAGTCGGCCCCGGTCTACGCATCGGACGCGGGCTATCTGTGGATGAGCGTCGAGGAAATCGTCGAGGCCGCCAAGGAACCCATCGCCCAGGGGATGATGGGCGTCAAGGTCCGCGTTGGCGGCGACCCCGAGGAAGACGCGGATCGCCTGACGGAAATCCGCGCCGCCCTGGGCGAGGACGTCTGGCTCGCCGTCGCCGCCAATCAGCGCTACGACTACGCCACCGCGCTGGCGCTAGGCCATTATCTCGAAGACGAAATGGGCGTCGATTGGTTCGAGGAGCCGATTTCGTGCGAGGATATCGAAGGGCACGCGCGCCTGGCCGAGCGGCTGGAAATGCCGATCGCCGTCGGCGGCACCCTCTTTGGCCGGGACGAAATTCAGCGCTATCTCGAGCGCGGCGCCGTCGATATCGTGCAGCCCGACGTGACGCTGCTGGGGGGGATAACGGCCTGGCTCAAGGCGGCGGCGCTGGCGGAGCAGCACCATCGCTCGCTGGCGACGCACCTCATGCCGGAGGTGGCCGTCCACCTGGCGTGCGGCGTCCCCCACGTGCAGGCGGTGGAATACGTGCCCTGGCTCAGCCCGGCGTTCGTCGAAGTGCCCGCCATCATCAACGGCCGCATCGTGCCGCCGCAACGCCCCGGCCTCGGCCTGGAAATCGACGCCGACGCCGTGGAAAAATACGCGGTGGGCGAACGGGACGGCTAGCGAAGTTGGACGCATCCTACGCCCTTCCGTCCGCGATGGGGGTGAACTCAGGTCACGGTGAATGCCGTGAAACGCCGACCTTCCGAGAGACCGTTCATGCCCGCCGTCAAAGCCGCGCTCATGGTGACTTGCCTGGGCGACGCCTTGTTTCCCGACGCCGCCGCGGCCACCGTGCGCTTGCTTCGCCGCCTCGGGGTCGAGGTGGCGTTTCCGCGCGCCCAGACCTGTTGCGGCCAGCCCCACTTCAACAGCGGCTATCACGACCATGCCCGCGACCTGGCGAAGCACACCATCGAAGTCTTCGCCGACGCCGGCCTCGTCGTCACGCCGTCCGGCTCCTGTGCCGCGATGGTGAAGCTCGAATATCCCGAGTTGTTCGCCGACGACCTGGCCTGGCACGGACGCGCCGAAGACCTCGCCCGACGCACGCACGAACTCTCGGACTTCGTGGTCAACGTTCTCGGCATCGAGGACGTGGGCGCCCGCTTCGACGGCCGGGTAACGTATCACATGGCCTGTCACCTACGCGGCCTGGGCGTTCTCACCGAGCCAGAACGCTTATTGATGAAGGTCCGCGATCTGGAGTACGTGCCGCTGGAAAGGCGCGACGAATGCTGCGGCTTCGGCGGCTCCTTCGCGGTGCGCTACCCGAGCATCAGCGGCGCCATGGTCCAGGACAAAGCGGCCTTCATCGAGAAGACCGGGGCGGACGTGGTTGTCGCCACCGACGCCGGCTGCTTGATGAACATTGCCGGGTGTTTGCGCCGCCGGGGTAGCCCGGTCAAAGTGTTGCATCTGGCCGAGGTGTTGGAAAAGACGTGAAAGCGAAGTAGGGCGAGCGGGGTCGCGTAAG
>JBBSES010000281.1:0-6419 GCA_038239465.1 Gemmatales bacterium | reverse complement strand
GAGCAAGTGGAAGGCCACAACGAAGCCATCGGCACCGCTTCGGACATCTACAGCCTCGGCGTCATCCTTTATGAACTGCTGACCGGACGGCTGCCGTTTCGCGGCTCCGTCGCGCCGCGAACTCGATGGAGATTCCAGAGGAAGCGCGTCCATTGGGTCAGGTGAAGGCGATCTTTAAGCCGCCCATGACCTATGCCGTGGGCGGCTTCGTCGCCGGAACTCTGATGATCGGCTCTGGTTTGCTGGTTCTCCTGAGCATCGTCCGAAATTTTGACGTGAAGGGAAACAATCTGGATCGCCCGGACTTACTCTGGCTGCTATTCCTTGTGATTGGACCCTATGTACTGTATCGCTCGTGGTCCAGTCGGAAGACCGCGTTTCTGATCCTGGAGGGCGGCCTGGTTCAAATCAAGCGAGCCAAGGTCACGGTAGTGCCCTGGGAGGATGTCGTAGCCGTGCACGCGCGCCAAAATACCGGCTGGGATGGAGGCGTTCTTTCGGAAACCAACTATATGCTTGCGCTGGAGCTGCGGGGCGGATCCCGATTCGTGGTGGCCGATGACTGGGTCAACAGTTCCATGCTGAACGACATTGCGACCGAAGAGATTGCTCGCCATCAAGCGAGCCAGGGCACCGCGCCAACCGCTAACGAGACGAGCTTCCGCCCACCTTTACCCCCTCCACCTGCTTGATCAACTCCTCCCCCGTCATGCGGAACGCCGCGTCGTGGGGGCAGGCGTAAACGCAACTCGGCTGGCCGTCCGGCAATCCCTGGCACAGGTCGCACGTCGTCGCCTTCTGCTGCACCACTGGCGTCATGCGGCCCGTGATGGGGTGCGCCGCTTTCTCGCCCGTCTCGAAGGGGTGCATGTTGATGTTGCCGTAGGGGCAATTCTCGGCGCACTTGCCGCAGCCGATGCACCAGTCCTCGATGATGATCTCGCGCGAGTTGCGCCGGCGGATCGATCCCACCGGACAGCCGACCATGCAGTACGGGTCGAGGCACGAACGGCACGAACTGGCGACCAGGTACTTGTCGAAGCGCAGCCCTTCGCGGATAAGGCGCGTCACGCCGTCGTGGGCGTCGGCGCAGGCCTTGGTGCATTCGTCGCAGCGCGTGCAGCGTTCCAGGTCGAGGACCAGCAGGCTTTGGGCGCTGACCAACCCTTGCTTGAGGAACTCGCCCAGTTGTTCCTTCTGCGCCCGCTGGCGGATGGCCTCGTTTTCCTGGATGCGTTCGATGGCCACCTTGACGAGGTGGTCGCGGACGGGCGGGAACTCCTGCAAGACGTGGGCGAAGTCGTCGCCGCTGATGCGCACCACGTCCGCATGGTCGAGGGCGCTACAGGTGGCGGTGCGGATGCCGGGCAGAGCGAGGGCTTCGATCTCGGGGATGTTGCCGAGAAGCCCGATCTCGCCGAAGTAGCCGCCGGGACCGATGTAGGTGATGACGTGTTCGCCGCCGGGCCGCCGCTGGGCCACTTTGACGAAGCCGAGACGGACCAGGTAGAAGTGGTCGGCCGGTTCGTCCTGGCGGAAGACGACGTGGCCGGGCACGAGTCTTTGCAACTCGACGCGCGGCCGCAGGAAATCGACGAAGCGCTTGAACATCGCCTCGTCCTTGAGCAACTCGGCGAACAGGCGGACGCCGCGCAGGTGCGTATCCACGGCGCGGGCGCGGTAGCTTTCGTCGAGCAGGGCACGCGACTTCTTGTTGCGCTGCAAGATGTACAGGACGTTGCGCTGGAATTCGAGGACGGTCACATCGCCGGTGGCGCGGACGGTGGCCGAGCGCGGGTACGAACTCATGCAGGTCATTTCGCCGAAGATGTCGCCGGCGTGCAGCTGGGCGATGGGGTTGTCGTAGGCCAGCGAGACCGGGGCGTCGATGGGGATATAGCGCGTGGTGCTTTCCTCGTCACGTTTGTCGTTGCCGCGCGATTCGAGCTTGCTGGTGAACTTGCGGATCAGGCCGAACAGTCCGTGATTGACCGCGCCGGACGAGCCTTTGTCCGACTTGACGTGCTTGACGGGCGACTTGAGGAAGATATCGACGGTGCCGGTTTCGATGTAGAAGGCAGACGAGCCGAAGTCGCCTTCCTTGCAGATGATGTCGTCCTTGCGGAAGCGACGGCGGACGACGGCGCCCTGATTCCATTGCAGGAAGGAAGTAGCGACGCCATCGAAGAGCGGATGCTTGGCCAACACCTCGGCCGTGACCGTTTCCGCGGGCGGGTTGGCGTCCTTCCACGGCGCCGCCTGCACGGGAGAGCGGAAGGTGAGGGCGCCAGTGGGGCAGGAAATCATGCACTCGCCGCAGGCGACGCAGCTGGAATCGCCCATCGGCTGGTCGAGGTCGAAGGCGATGTGGGCGCTGTAGCCCTTGCCCGCGCGGCCGATGACCTGATTGTCGCGGATGTCGTTGCAGCCGCGCACGCAGCGGTCGCACATGATGCAGGCGTCGTGATCGACGGCGATGACGAGCGACGATTCATCGCGCCCCCGACTGCGCGCCGGCGCCGGAAAGCGCGAGCCAGTGACGCCGTAGCGCTTGGCGATTTGGAGCAATTCGTTGGGATTCTCGCCCGAGCGTGGGCCGTCGCTTTTCGGCTGGTCGGCCAGGAGAAGTTCCGTCAAGACCTTGATCGAATCGCGGACGCGCGGGCTGGTCTCGGCGGTGCGGACCTGCATGTTCGGCTCGACGGCGCGCTGACAGGCGGGTGTCAGTCGGCCGACGCCGGGAGGCCCGGCTTCGACGACGCAGACGCGACACACGGCCACCGGGTTGACGTGCTCGCGGTGGCACAGAATCGGAATGGGATTGGTGATCCCCTTCTGCCGCGTCAACTCCAGGGCGGCGTCGTAGATGGTGGTCGGCACCTCGACGTTTTTCTTGTACTGCGGGTCGTAGGCGGTCGTCGTCGGCGGCACCTGGACGGCGTGGCCATCGATGGTCAGCGACACCAGTTCGGCGGTCATCGGGCATGCTCCTTGGCGGCGCCGTTGCCGCGCCAGTGGGGCGGCAAATGCCGGTCGAGTTCCTCGGGAAAGTGTTTCAGCAGGGCCGTCACCGGGTTGGACGCCACCATGCCCAGGCCACAAATGGAGGTGATCGTCATCGTTTCGCCCAACTCGCGCACGAGGGGAACGAGGCCACGGCTGCGTTCGCTATCGAGGCGGAATTCACCGCGGCGCAGTTCGGTCATCAGGTCCACCAGCTTTTGCGAGCCGATGCGGCAGGGAACGCATTTGCCGCACGATTCGTTGCGGAAGAATTCGGCGCAGTTTTGCGCGTTGTCCACGAGGTCGGCGCGGTCGCCGTAGACGACGCAGGCGGCGCCGAGCATGAAGCCCATCGCGGCCATCGTGTTTAGATCGAGCGGCACATCGAGCAGATCGAGAGTGGCGGCGTCGCCCATCTTGTCGGCCACGAATTTGGGCGGCAAGTTCTCGCGGCGCAACAGCGGCGGGAGGAAGCCGCCGGAAGGGCCGGACGGCGCCAGCGCCTTGAGCTTCTGGCCGTCGCGCATCCCCCCGGCCGTGTTGAAAACTAGGTCGCGCACCGTCTGGCCGAACGGGACTTCGTAAACGCCCGGCCGGTTCACATCGCCGCTGATGGAGACGAAGCGCATGCCGGTGGCGCCGTTGACGCCGCCGTCTCGATACCAGGCGCCGCCGTTGAGGACGATGCCGGGAACCCAGGAGAGCGTCTCGACGTTGTTGATGACGGTCGGCTTGCCGAACAGTCCCTGGAAGACGGGGAAGGGCGGCTTGTTGCGCGGCTCGCCGCGGCGATCCTCCATCGCTTCGAGCAAGGCACTTTCCTCGCCCTGGATGTAGCCGCCGGGGCTGACGAAAACGTCCACGGGAAACGCGATGCCGGAGCCGAGAACGTTAGCGCCGCAGACGCCCATCTTCTCGGCGTGGGCGATGGCTTCCTGCAAGACCTCGGTTTCCTCGTGGAATTCGTGGCGGATGTAGAGCGTCGCTTTTTGGGCGCCGACGATAAGGCCGGCGAGGATCATGCCTTCGATGACGAGATGCGGCGCGCGGCGCATCAACTCGCGGTCCTTGAAGGTGCCCGGCTCGCTCTCGTCGGCGTTGCAGACGACGTACTTGATATCACCCGGAGCGCCGCGGACGGCCGACCACTTGCGGAACGTGGGGAAGCCGGCGCCGCCCATGCCGCGCAAGGCGGATATCTCCAGTGCCTTGAGGATGGCGTCGCCGTTGCGATCGCCGACGAAGCGGCGGACGGCGTCGTAGCGCGGCTCGCCGTTGTACGGGTCGATCTTCCAACCGAGCGGCGCGCGGTCGGCGTGCTGCTGAGGCAGCGGTTCGCCGGCGGCCCCCTTGCGGACGCGGTCGCGCAACTCCTCGTCCGAGAGGCCGCGATAGACGTGGTCGTTGACGACGACGGCGACGGGCCGGTCGCACTGGCCGAGGCAGGAGACACCCTTGACCTCGACGCGGCCGCCGCCGATCTCGACGCCGAGCGCTTCGAGGTCGCGCTGCAGGCCGTCGGCGTTGCGCAGGTGGCAGGCCATGTCGCGGCAGACTTGCACCGTCACGGCGGGCGGCGGCGTCCGCCGATAGAGCGGATAGAAGCTGGCGACTTCGTGCAGCCGATGCAAGGGCACGCGCAGCCGCTCGGACAGCGCGTTCAGTTCATTATCCGGCAGGTAGCCGCAGCGTTCCTGAATGTGCGTCAGTTCTTGAACGATCATGGGGCCTTCGCGCTTGAGTAACGAGTGACAGCCATCAAGGCCGCGCCTTGCCGCCGGACAAGAACTCGGGAATCGTCAATAGATTCTGCCGCTTGGGAAACAGGACCGCGGCGCCGCGCCCTTGCAGCGGCTTGTCGCCGTTATGGTAGCCGTGGCATTCGGTGCAGTCGAAGCGAGCGCCGCCCTTGAGGACGCCATTGACGCGCTGGGCCGGGCCGTGGCATTGCAGACAATTGTCGATGCCGGGCAACAAGACATCCTTGCTCTCCGTGGAAGTCTCAGCCTTGGCGTGGCACTCGACGCAGCGCAGGGCGCCGTGGGTCGCGTGCGTGAAGCGGGCGTGCTTCATCCAGATGTCGGGCACGTTGGTCGGCTCAATGGTGAACGTCGGCCCATCGCTCTTGAAGGCGAAGGTGCCGCGGTAGTCGTGACACTCCTGGCACGTCTGCTTGTTGGAATACAGCAGCTTCTCGGCGGTCGTCACTTGCCGGTCGAGGACGTGCCGCAAGGTCGTCTTCTTGCCCGTCATTTCGTCCGGGTCGCCCGGCTTGAGGCGCGGCGGCGTGAAGCTATCGTCGAGGAGCGGCTGATCGTTGATGAGATCGGCCAACAGCGTGCGCCGCAAAAACTGATTGATTTCGGCGGGCTGCTGGCCGTGCGGTACGGCAATGAGGCGCGGCGCCTTGTCCGCCGGCAGGGACGCGGCCGCCGTCAACGGATGGCACGCCTTGCACTGGTTCTCGTAAACGATGGGCTGAAAGATCGCGCCGGAAGCCCGCGGCGGCAGCAGCAGCGACGCCGGAAGATTGCCGAACTGTCCCGGCTTCAAGCCGAAATCGCGGCTGTCGAGACGATGGCAGGCAGCGCAATCGAGTTGCACCCCGTCCTTGTCGAGGCGCTGGTTCTCGGGCTGCTGAACGCGATAGCGTTCGCGCTCCGTTTCGTCCTTGATATCGGCGAGCGTGAAGAACGCCTTGTCGCCTTCGGTGGTCTTGCGCCACATGCCGGCCGTCAAGTGGAGTTGATGATTGAATTTCAAGCGGCCGGGATCGGCGGGAAGCTTGAAGGGTGGATGCTGGCCGTCCGCGAAGGCCGACACGTTGCCGAATAGCGCCGGGCGGGCGTCCGGCTTGACGTGCCCTTCGAGGCTGGCATGACAACGGGTGCAATCGCTATCGGGCAGGCGGCGCAAGGAAACGTCGCGGCCCCGGTGGTCGCGGTGGCAGTCGGCGCATGAGCCGACCTCGGCGTCGATTTGCCGCGAACTGTGGGCGGGTCCGAGGTGGCAATTCTGGCACAGTTTGTCGCTGGCATGGGTGCCGCCGACAACCTTGCTGACGCCGATGTGCCCGCCCATCGGTTCGAAGCGAACATGGCAAGCGGCGCAGTCGCTGTCCCAGGTGGCATGGACGGCGGCGAGCGGCCCGCGCGAGGCCAGCGCTAGTCCCTGATCTTTGCGTAATAGGCTGCCAGCGGCGATGGCAACGGTGGCGGCACCGGTGGTGAAGCGGGAGATGGCGGCGGTGCGATCCTGCTCGCGACCGCGGCGACGTTGATGCTGACCGTGAACGGCGTCGTCAATACCGGCGGTGGCGGCGGTCGCGGCGGCGACAAGAACGGCGGCGGCGGCGGTGGCGGCAGCGCTGGCATGATCGTGATCGAGGCTTCCGCGCTGATCAACGCGGGTGTGAT
>JBBSES010000280.1:0-6431 GCA_038239465.1 Gemmatales bacterium | reverse complement strand
CCGCGCTCGGGGCGCTTACGCGACCCCGCTCGCCAGGGCGCGGCTAAACTTTTTCGCGCCGGCGGAGTCTGCCATGCCGCGACCCGTGCTTCTCTTCACCGGCCCCTGGGCCGACCTGCCCCTCGACGGCCTGGCCGCGAAGGCCGCCGACTGGGGCTACCAGGGCGTGGAACTCTGCTGCTGGGGCGATCATTTCGAGGTGCAGCGCGCCCTGAGCGAAGACGGCTACTGCGAGCAAAAACTCGATCTGCTACGGCGGCACGACCTGACCGTGGCCGTGCTGAGCAATCACCGCGTCGGCCAGGCGGTCAGCGACCCGATCGACGCGCGGCATCAAGCGCTGGTGCCGGATTACGTCTGGGGCGATGGCCAACCCGCCGGCGTTCGTGCCCGCGCCGCCGAGGAAATGCTCGCCACGATCCGCGCCGCCGAAAAACTCGGCGTCGGCGTGGTCGGCGGCTTCACCGGGTCGCCGCTGTGGTCCTACGTGACCGGCTATCCGGGGCCGTCGCCCGCGGTCCTGTCCGCCGGCTGGCGCGACTTCGCCCATCAGTGGAATCCGATCCTCGACGCCTGCCGCGAGTGCGGCGTCAAGTTCGCCCTGGAGGTGCATCCGGGGCAAGTCGCCTTCGACCTGCACAGCGCCGAGCAAACGCTCGATGCCCTCGATGGCCGCGAGGAACTCGGCTTCACCTTCGACCCCAGCCACTTCCACTGGCAAGGCGTCGATCCGGTCGAATTCCTGCGCCGCTTCCCCGAGCGCATTGCGCACGTCCACGTCAAGGACGCGATGCTGACGCTCAATGGCCGCACGGGATTGCTGTCGTCGTACCTGCCCTCGGGCGATCCCCGCCGCGGCTGGGACTTTCGCTCGCCGGGGCACGGCGGCATCGATTGGGAAGCGATCATTCGGGCCCTCAACGAGATCGGCTACGACGGCCCCCTCGCGGTCGATTGGAAGGACGCCGGCATGGACCGCGCTTATGGCGCCGAGGACGCCTGCAAGTTCGTCAAACGCCTGGATTTCGAGGCGCCGCCGCGCGCCGGAGACGGCAATGCATTTCGCGCCGGTTAGGGCCGTTCGTCAACGATTCTCCGCATGGCGCCGGTTTCGCCGATAATACCGCGCGCGCGGTTCGTCGCCCTTGGTGAGCGTCCGGGCGACGGTCATTTCCTTTCCACTCGCCGTCTTCCTTGCCGATAGGAATGAAGTGAAAAGAGGCGTCCGCGCCGGGCGTTGCCGGCACGGGTCGTTCGTCGAAGAGGCGTCAAGGAGGAAAGCCGTCATGCGTTCCCGTTGGATGGGTTGTGCCGCAAGTTGCCTGGCCCTGGTCGGGACCGTGCGCGCCCAGGCGCCGGCCACGCCACCCCTCACGCCGACTCCGAGTACCGTCGTCTCGTCGCCGTTCGTCGAAGACTCGGGATTGAACTGGACGGCCGACGGCGGCGGCGTGGCGACTAGCTCCTGGGTGGTCGCCGAGTACATCGCCTGGGCCGGCCGCGGCGATCATTTGCCGCCCTTGATCACCGCCAGTCCCGCGGGCACGCCGATCACCTCGGCCGGCGTCCTCGGGGCGCCGGGCACCGTGGTACTCTTCGGCAACAAGAACGTCGATGACGATCTGCGCTCCGGCTTCCGCGTGGCGGCTGGCACCTGGCTGGACGAGTGCGGAAAAATCGGCATCGAGGCCAGCGTCTTCTACCTCGATCCCACCGGCGAGCAGCGCCTGGCGAGCGGCAACGGCCTGGGGAACTCGGCCATCGTCAGCCGGCCTTTCGTCGATGCCACCACGGGCCGGGCGGTATCGGAACTGGTCGCCTTCCCCGGCGTGCTGGCCGGCAGCGTCCGCGCCTCGTCGAATAGCGACGTCTGGGGTGGGGACTTCAACGGCCGATACAACCTCTGTTGCGGCTGTGCCTATCGCCTCGACGCCCTGGCCGGCTTCCGCTATTTCCGCCTGGCCGACACAGTCGGCATCAACGAAGACCTGACGGCCACCAATCCCGTCGGCGCCGTCGCCCCCGGCACGCGCATCCAGGTGGCGGATCGCTTTCGCACGGTCAATAACTTCTACGGCGGCCAAATCGGCGTGGCCGGCGAGTATCGCTTTGGCCGCGTCTATGTCGATGCCAGCGCCAAGATCGCCTTCGGCGACGTGAACCAAAGGATCACGATTAACGGCGCGACCGCGGTCACGCCCCCCGGCGGAGCAACCGTCGTGCGGCCCGGCGGCTTGCTGGCCCAGGCGACGAACAGCGGCAATTTCCACCGCGACGATTTCGCCGTCCTCCCCGAGTTCGGCTTCCACATCGGCTACCAGCTGACGGACCACTTGCGAACGTTCGTCGGCTACAACTTCCTCGAATTGAGCCAGGTCACGCGGCCCGGCAACGTCATCGACCTGACCGTAAACACCACGCAATTGCCGCCGGGCACCCTGGTCGGCCCGGCGCGGCCGACGGTTCTCGGCAGCACCTCGGATTACTGGCTGCAGGGCATTAGCGCCGGCGTGGAAGTGCGGTTTTAATCCTAAACGATAGGGACGGCCGGCGAGGGGGGGGGGGCGTGGGCCCCCCGGGGGACCTCGTTAGTGTAGGGCGGGCGGGCGAGCGGGGCCGGGTTAGCGCCCCGTGTACTATATCGTATGAGTCTTACTGGGGGCACTGACGCGGCCCCGCTCATCGTTTACCGTTACAGGCTCCAGTGGACTTCGGATGCGATCGATAATCCCGACAAGCGGGGACAACCAATGTAGCGACGATTCTTCCTTATCGTCGGTGGCATTCTCGTTCTTGGCCTGTGCTTCAGTTGCGGCTTTACACTCGGGCTGATACGCGGCAACGGCCAAATATACCGGCTGCGGTATTATGAAGAGCGACAAGCGGTCGCCCCAATCCTACATCCTCGGGGCGCTAACGCGGCCCCGCTCGCCCCTTTTCCTCTCGTCTTCCATCCAATCCAAAACGCTCCCGGCACCGTCGATAGGGATGAGGCGACTGGCGCCTCGTCAACCGCTGCCTATCGCAACCGATCGTTCGCCGTCCTCCGCCGCCCCGGATAGCACGGCGAATTAGCCAGGAGTCATTTATGCGGCTGTTATCTCCCCTCGCGTCGGCCCGCGTCCTCTTCTTCGCGGCGCTGGTGATCGTCTCCGGGATCAGTGTCGGTTGCGGCGCCAAGCCGACCCCGCGTGGTGCAATCGAGGGGCCAGGCGAGGCGGCGGCCGTCGCGGCCGCGGAAAAGGAAAAGGAAAAGCTCGAAAGCCGCGATGTGGATTCCATCGCCCCCGCGGGAGCCCCTCAGCAGGACTTGGCCAAGAAATTAGAGCAAGCGCGGCCGAGCAACCGCAGCGAGAGGTTGCGCAGCGGCGCGGCGGAACCCATGAGCGCCGCGCCAGTCCCGGGGTTCTCGGGACGTCCGAAATCCGACGCCATGAGCGACGACCGTGCGGAGGACGCCCGCGACGGCGCCAACGGACGTGCGACCCGCGAACATCTCGATAGAACTGCCGCCAAGTTGCCGGGCAAGCCCGGCGATCCCGCCAAGAAAGACAACCAGCCGCAAGTCTGGACGCGCGACGCCAAGGCCCCCTCTTTCGCCCGGGTCTATGTCGGCAACAATAACTCGCTCGAACTCGTCAGCCTGAACGTGACGGTCACTGTAGAAGGGCCGCGCTCGCGCACCCTGGTCGATCACATTTTCCGCAATCCGCACGACCGCCAGCTGGAAGGCACCTTCGAGTATCCGATGCCGACCGGCGCCAACCCCAGCTATTTCGCCATGTTCCTCGGCCAGACGCGCGACACGGTGCCGCCGCGTTTCGGCCGCCGCGGCGACGTGGCCCCGCTGCCCGCCGATCAGCGGGCCCGGCTGACGCCCGCTGAGGTCGTCAAGCAGGTCAACGCCGCCGACTGGGGCACGCTTCAGGAAGCCCGCGTCGTCAGCAAGCAAAAGGCGCTGGAGACGTATGAAGAGATCGTCCGCGGCCGTATCGATCCGGCCCTGCTGGAATACGCCGGCGGCAACACCTTCAGCGGCCGCGTCTTCCCGATCCCGGCCAAGGGGTACAACCGCGTCCTCATCGCTTACGAGGAACTGCTGCCCGTCACGCAGGAGCAAGTCCTCTACAAGTTCCCGCTGCCCGACTGCAAGCTGAACGACCTGCAATTCACGCTCAATGCCAGCGGCGAGCAGTGCAAGAAGCCGGCCATCCTGCCCGAAGACTTCAAAAAGGAAGAGGGCGGCAGCCAGCTGGCCTTCACCAAGACCTGGACCGAGAAAGGCCCCAGCGGCGAAGTCCTGTTTACCTACACGCCCAGCCAACCCGCGGCCCAGGCCATTAGCGGGCGCACGACCACGAACGGCCCGGTCTACACCTATGTCCGCGTGCGACCGGAATTGAAGGCCCTCGCCGCCAAGGCGTCGGCCGCCCATGCCGTCTTCCTGCTCGACACTTCGCTGAGCGAACGGGACGGCCGCTTCGACGTCAGCGTCAAGCTGATGAAGAAAATCCTCGAAGCGGACCCGGCCATCAAGAGCTTCAACGTCCTCGCCTTCAACGTCGGCAGCGCCTGGGTCGATGCCAATGCCTGGCTGCCCAACACCAAGGAAGGCCGCGAAACCGCCCTGAAGCGCCTGGACGGTATCGTCCTCGAAGGGGCCACCGACCTGTCGGCCGCGTTCGATAAGCTGGCCGGCCAGAAGTTCTCGCCCGCCGGCACGCCGTTGGAAGTTTTTGTCCTGTCCGATGGCCAGATCACCTGGGGCGATGCCGACGTGGCTTCCCTGGTCGCTCGCTATGAAGCGAAGACCCCCTGCCCGACGCGCTTCCAGTGCTATCGCACCGGCCTCGGCGCCGACAACCTCGAACTGTACGAAGCTCTCACGCGGCGCGGCGGCGGCATCTTCAACTGCTTCAACGATAAAGACCTCGAAGCCGCCGCCGACGCCCACCGCAAGCAGAGCATGACGATCGACAGCGTGCGCTTCGTCGGCGGCAACGCCAGCGACGTGATGGTGGCCGGCCGCAAGGCAGCGGTCTATCCCGGCGGTGAATTAATCGTCGCCGCCAAGCTGGCCGCACCGGGCCGCGCCACGCTGCTCGTCGAGGGCACCTTCTTCGGTCAGAAGCTGGTGGAAGAGTATCCCATCGAAGCGACCGGCACCGGCGAGTTGGCCGCCCGCGGTTGGGGCGAAATCGCCGTCGCCTCTCTGCTGGCCCTTAACGATCCGAAGTTCGATTCGCTGACGACGGCTTACTGTCAGGAATTCGGCATCGGCAGCAAGGTGGCGTCGTTCCTCGTCCTGGAGAACGCCAACGACTACAAGCGCCTCAACCTGGAAGACGAGCGCGGCAAGACGCTCACCGGCGACCTGGGCAAGTTCCTCGAGGAACTCTGGAAGGGCGCGGGCAAGGCCGTCTCTCCCCGCGAGGCCTTCGCCCGCTTCCTGGCGAAGGTCGATCCGCAAGTGAAGCTGCTCAGTGGCGCCGACGCCGCCCACGTCAAGAAGATGCTCGAACTGCTCAAGGACGCCGACTACGAACTGCCCGCGGCCCCCATCGCCGGCGCTTTCCTGACGAAGAACGACGTGCCCCCGGCTTACCTGGCCGCCCTCGGCGCTGACAAGAACAACGTCGAAACCTACCTGAATGAGTCGCGCCGCCGCCTCGACAAGGGCGACGCCGACGGCGCCATCCGCGCCCTGTCGAGCATCGTCGAGCAGCATCCGGCGCGCGGCGACGCTCTGCGTCTGGTCGGCTATCGCTTGCTCGATTTGAAGCAGCCGGCGCAGGCGGTGCGGCTGTTCGACCGCGTGCAGCGTTCGCGGCCGTTCGAGCCGCATAGCTATCTCGACCTGGCCCGCAGCCTGGAAGAGAGCGGCATGTTCGGCCTGGCCGCCGTGCAGTACGAAATCGCCCTGGCCGGCACCTGGCACGCCCGCTTCCATGCCTCGCTCAAGGACGTGGCCCGCGAGGACTACGGCCGCATGATGCGCATGGCCGTCCGCTCCAAAAAGCTCAGCACCGAACTCGCCGACCACTTCGGCGAACGCCTCGAACGCATGGACCCCAAGAAGCTGCAAAGCGACCTGCGCGTCAGCATGACCTGGAACACCGACGCCACCGACATCGACCTGTGGGTCATCGAGCCGGACGGCACCAAGTGCTTCTACTCGCACAACCACACCAAGAACGGCGGCGAGTTGTCGCAGGACATGACGCAGGGCTACGGCCCCGAACGCTTCCAGGCCGTCAAGGCGATGGAAGGCGAGTACAAGGTCATGGCCCACTACTACGGCGTCAATCCCAACCTGCTCGGCGGCGAAACGCACGTCAGCATCACGGTGACGCGCAACGCCGGCACCGCGCAAGAGAGCGTGCGGCGGCACACGGTCATCCTCAAGAAGCACAACGAGGCGGTGGAGGTGT
>JBBSES010000279.1:0-6441 GCA_038239465.1 Gemmatales bacterium | reverse complement strand
GTTCAGACGCTTGAGGACGGCGATGACGTTGGCCATCTCCTCCTCGGACTTGGTCGGGTTGGCGCGGGAGGTGCCGAGATAGGAGCCGCCACGCAGGTGGATGCCGCTGACGTCGTCGATGGTCAGACGCTGAATGTGTTCGCTGTCGCCGCGACAGGGCCATTTGAAGCCGTCGCGGAAGCCGATGACTTCGAGGCCGTGGTTGATGGCCTCGATGGTGACGGAACTGATGACGCCATTGATGCCGGGGGCGGGACCGCCGCCGACGAGCAGGGCGAGTTTTCCGGGTTGCGGAGATTCTGACATGCACGCCTCCAGCGCCAGGGCGGCCCAACGAAGCCAGCCGCGCGGCCGAATAATACGCCTCTTTGAGCAAGGATACGGGGAAAGCCGTCCACCGCCCACGGGGGATCGCGTGGGGAATTCGTGAAGACGCTTGCGGCCGCGTTGATCCCCTCTTATGATCGCGGATCGTTTGCTTGCCATCCCTCCCGAGGATCTCATCCCATGAAGCGTCTGCTCCTCTCCACCGCCCTCCTGATTCTCCTTGCCGCCATCGGCGACGCATCGTTCGCCGCCCAGAAAGACAAGAAAGAAGCCCCCGTCGTGCCGCCGCGCGAGGGCAAGAGCGAAACCGTCGAACTCTTCAACGGCAAGGACCTCGAAGGCTGGGGAGGCAATTCCGATCTCTGGTCGGTAAAGGACGGCGTCATCATCGCCAAGAACAAGGACAAGGTGAAGGTCAGTACCTACCTGCTCACCAACAAGAAATTCAGCGACTTCCGCCTCAAGGCGAACGTGAAGCTGGTGGAATCCGAGATGCACTCCGGCATCGCCTTCTGGGGCAAGCAGGCGCCGGAGAAGGGCGACAAGTGGACCTACGCCGGCCACCTGTTTATGTTCCCCTCCGGCTGGAGCATGTACGACCTGTATGGCCGGGGCGGTCTGCCGGTCGATGGCGGCCCCGCCAAGAAGGTCGGCAAGCAGCACGACTGGAATGAGATCGACATCATCGCGCAGGGCAATCGGGTGCGCGGCATCGTCAATGGAGTCCTCGTCGTCGATTGGCGCGATCCCGAGCCGGATCGCATCAAGGAAGGGCCGATTGGCTTGCAGCTGCATTCCAACGACGTGCCCCAGGAAATCCACTTCAAGGACTTGAAGCTGACGACCTTTCCCGACGACAAGGACGTGCCGGCCAAGATCGGCGATAAGGTGATGAAAAAGGAATAACCTCAAAAGGCTCCAGGGCTTGCGCGGTTGAAGCCGGGCAACCCCTGGAGCGATGAACTTCCTGCCTTTCCGCAATTCTCTCGTCCCGCGCGAGGGCGGTTTTTGGGGGCAACCGTGTCTTCGGTAGGTCGATTTGCTCCGACTATCGTGAATTATTTGAATTCCCGTCCGAATGTGTCTTAAGATTGCATTACCTAATGGGGGTCGGGTCGCTCGCCCGCCGGACCCGTGTGCGCCGCGTTTGGCGTGAATTTGGGAAATCTTTTGGCCAAACGCGACGTACAATAGTGAAACGGTGGGCAAGGGACCTCCTTCTAGGGAGAGTTCCCGCGGCTCTTCGCGGATCGACGCCGATCCGAAGTTCCCCTCGTGGGAAGTTTGCATTGAGACCAGGATAGCCCTGATGGCGACGCGAGTACAAAGCCAGGCTGAACCGATCCCCGGCTACAAGCTCCTCGAACGCATCGGCGGAGGCGGCTTCGGCGAGGTGTGGAAGGCCGAGGCGCCGGGCGGCATCCTCAAGGCGATCAAGTTCGTCCACGGCACCATTCACGGCGCCCACGGCGAAGATAGTTTGATGCAGCAGGAGTTGAAGTCGCTCAACCGCGTCAAGACGGTACGCCATCCGTACATCCTCTCCCTGGAACGCTACGACATCATCGACGGCCAGTTGATGATCGTCATGGAGCTGGCCGACCGCAATCTCTGGGACCGCTTCACCGAATGCAAGGGGCAAGGCCTCAACGGGCTGCCGCGCCAGGAACTAATCGGCTACATGGACGAGACGGCCGAAGCGCTGGACCTGATGAACATTCAGTACCAGCTGCAGCACCTCGACATCAAACCGCAAAACCTCTTCCTCGTCCACAATCACGTCAAGGTCGCCGACTTCGGCCTGGTCAAAGACCTGGAAGGCATGAACACGCAGGTGACGAGCGGCGTCACCCCCGTCTACGCCGCGCCGGAGACGTTTGACGGCATCGTCAGCCGCTACTGCGACCAGTACAACCTGGCCATCGTCTATCAAGAATTGTTGACGGGTCAGCGGCCGTTCAACGGCACCAACGTCCGCCAACTCTTGATGCAGCATTTGACCGGCACGCCCGACCTGTCGAGCCTGCCGATCTGCGACCGCGAGGTCATCGCGCGGGCCTTGTCGAAGAAGCCGGAAGACCGCTGGCCGACCTGCACCGACATGGTGAAGGCCCTCAACCTGGCGGGCCAGGCCGCCGGAGCCGGCAGCGAACCGACGCGGCAAGAACTGATGGCCAGCATCGAAACGCCCGCCGTCATTCGCGTCAGCCCCACCGCCCGGTCGGATCGCCCGGCGACTCCGCCCCCCGTGGTGGCCCCGGCGCCGCCGCCGCTTTCGGACCCGCAGCCGATGCCGACGATAATGCCGCCGCCGGCGCTCCATCAGACGCAGCCGCCCTTGAACCAGACGCAGATGCGCCCCGCCTTCCAGCCGCCGCCGGTCGCGGAGCGCAAGGCTCCGCCGGTGCCGGAACGCCAGGAAGTGACCGGCAACGGCGTCCTCTTCCCGGCGCTGGTCATTGGTATCGGCAACGTGGGCCTGCACGTCCTGCGAGCGCTGCGCCGCAGCCTGAGCGAACGGCAGGGGCCGCCCGAACTGCTGCCACAACTGCGGCTGCTCTATATCGACAGCGACCCGAACGCGATGGCCGAGGCGACCGACGGCCCCGCCGACGCCGCCCTCGGCGAAAACGAAGTGGTCCTCGCCAAGCTCAACAAGCCGGCGCATTATTTGAAGCCGGTGCGCAACCGAGCGGCCCTCGATTCGTGGCTCAACCTGGCGATGATCTGCCGCGTGCCGCGCAATCAGGTGACGACCGAGGGGCTGCGCCTGCTCGGGCGCCTGGCGCTCGCCGACAACTATCGCGCGGTGGCCGGCCACATGAAGGCCGACCTCGAAGCCCTCACCAATCCCAAGGCGCTGACCTCCGCCGACCGGCAGACGCGCCTCGGCTTACGCACCAATCGGCCGCGCGTCTACGTCATCAGTTCTCTCGGCGGCGGCACCGGTGGCGGCATGTTTGTCGATATCGGCTACATCGCTCGCTCCATGCTCCAACGCATGGGCTTCGAGAAGCCCGAGACCGTCGGCGTCTTCCTGCTGCCCCCCGCCGAACGCAGCGCCCGCAAGTCGCCGGCCATGGGCAACACCTTCGCCTCCTTGACCGAGTTGTTCCACTTCTCGGCCCCGGAGACGACCTATCAAGCCTTCTTCGACGACCAAGAAGATCCGCTCACCGACAAGGGGGCGCCGTTCAATCGCTCGTTCGTGCTGCCTTTGCCCGAGGAAGGGGCCGACCAGGGACCGTTGCACGATCTGGCCAACACCATCGGCGACTTCCTGTGCCGCGATTGCCTTACTCCCGTGGGCCGCAAAACCGACGAACTGCGCGACGAAGTCCTCGCCAACCCCGACGATCCCGGCGGCATGGCGGTGCAGACCTTCGGCGCCTATCGCTTCGCCACGCCGCGCGGCGTCCTGCGCGAAAACGTCTCGCGCGCCCTGGTCCGCCGCCTCGTGCAGAACTGGCTGGGCCACGACCGCGCCACCATGCAGAAGACCGCCCGCTCCCGCGTCGCGGAACAGTGGGAAAAGCTGCAACTCGATCCCGAGTCGCTCATCGCCAACCTGCGAACCGCCTGCGAACGGTCCCTGGATGAAGCCCCGGAAACGACCTTCGACAAGGTGCTACACCGCTGTTTCGGCAAGGGCGGCGAGGTGCAGCCGGCCGACGCCCTCGCGGCGCTGGGCCAGCTGGAGCAACTCGTCGGCCGACCGTCGTCTGACTTGAGCGCGACGCGAACGCCGCTCACCGAAGCGCTCGAACAGGCCGCGCACGGCCTGCGCCGCGACTGCGAGCAAAAGTTGGCCGACCTGATCTCCGGCATGGTCGAGGAACCTCGGCTGCGCGTCTTCGGCGCCGAGGAATCGGGCCAGCACATCATGGGCATGCTCGGCGACGTGATGCGCGGCCACATCAATCTCTATCAGGAGCTTGCCGCCAAGGCCGCCGACGCCCACACGCACATTCACGCCCTTCTGTGCAACCTGCAAAAGGGTTCGTGGTGGCCCGGCCGCAAGTCGAAGACCGGCGTCGAACTCCGCGAGTCGATGGAGTTATTTCCCCGCACGCGCTACCAGGCGCTTATCCTCCAACATCTGCTCGACTTGTACCAGGCCCTGACGGACGGCTTCCCCAAGCGCATCGAAGAGATCGGCTTCTGCCGGCAACGACTGGTCGAGTTCCAGAAGCGATTGGAGGATCGCCCCGGCGCCAGCCGTGTCAGGATCGACCTCGGTCCCGGCCGGCACTTCCTGCCCAATCAAAGCCACGACGCCGAGGAAGCCATCGAGACGCTCCTCAAAGCCGTCAAGCCGGACGAGTTGATCGACCTCGACCAGAAGGTGCAGTCGGCGGTACGGCGCCAGTTCAAGTCGCTCTTGCAAGTCTGCATCGGCACGGGCGACATTTTCCAGGAACTGCAATCGCTCATGCAGGCGCAGGCCGAAACCTTCGCCGACGGGCTGCTCGGCAAAACGAGCGTGGCGGCCGTCTACTTGAAGGAGTTAGGAGACGAGGCCGAAATCAAGGCCGACCTAGCCCGAACCTTCGACGAGGCGGCGCCCGCGTTGGTCGGCACCCGCTACGGCGGCAGTGAGGTTCGCCTCGTCGCCGTCCCGGCCGACCTGGCCGGCGAACGCCTCGGAAAGATCGCCCGCGCCGCCGCGCGCGACGTCGAAGTCTCGGCCAGCGGCGGCGACGACGTGTACTTCTACCGCGAATGCCCGCAATTCCTGTTGGCCGAGTTGCCGCAACTCGGCCTCATGGCCGAGGAAGCCTATCGGCAAATGTCCGGCGCTGGCCATTTCACCCCGCACACGCGCACCGATATCGTCGATTGGCTGCAAGCCACCTGATCCGCGACGCCTGCGCGGACGATTGCACTTCATCGCCGCGCTTGCGGCAAGCCCAACCGCCCGAGGACGCCAAACGCAAGCGGATTCGGCGACTTGCGGCTCGGCGCAATCACGTCCATAATTGCTCAGTTGCCGTTCGCCCTTCGACCGTCCCGGAGCGTCCTCATGCCCGCCGATATTTCTCAATGGAATACGTCGATGGCACCGACCTGGCCAAGACGCTGGAAAATCGCGGCAAAGTCCTGCTGCCGGTCACCGAGGCCTGCGATTACGTCCGCCAGGCGGCGCTCGGTTTGCAGCACGCCCATCAGAAGGGCATGGTCCACCGCGACGTGAAGCCGGGCAACCTCTTGCTGTGCCACAAGGATGGCGTCGTTAAGCTCCTGGACATGGGCCTGGCAAGGCTCCAGGAGGCGAAGGCGCTCACGACGGCCGAAGGCAGTGTCATGGGCACGCCCGATTACATCGCCCCCGAACAGGCGCTCGACTCGCACACCGTCGATATACGGGCCGACATCTATTCCCTCGGTTGCACGCTGTATCACCTCCTGACAGCCAAAGTGCCCTTCGCCGGCACGCAGGGGCAAAAGATCGCGGCGCACATGCACAAGGAACCGGCGCCGGTGGAATCGCACCGGGCCGACTTGCCGCGCTACCTGCTGGTGCTGGTCCGCAAGATGATGGCCAAGAAGCCGGCCGACCGCTGCCAGACGCCCGCCGAGGCCGCCCTCGCACTGGAGCATTGCATCAAGCTGGCCGGCGGTTTCGTGCCCCGCGAGGTGGAAACGCGGCCCCTGAAACCACGGCCTGTCGAAGAGGTCAAAATCGACACCGTGCCGCCACGCCCTCGCCTTCAGCGCCGACGGCAAGGAATTCTTCTCCTCCGGCCTCGATCAAAAACTCCTGCGCTGGGACGTGAGCAAGGATATCCCGCAACAACGCCTCACCCTTGAGGGCAAGATGCCGTCGGCGGCGGAAATATCGCACATGGTTTTCTCGCCCGACCGCACCCTCCTCGCCGCGACCGGACTGAAGGGACAAGTCATCCTCTGGGACGTGGCCACCGGCAAACGCCGCAACGATTGGCCCATGCCCGGCCCCGTCTACAAGCTCGCTTGGGGCGCCGATAGCAGGCACCTCGCCACCGCGAACGCCAATGGGACCGTTTACGTCTATCGGCTGGATCGCGGCGCGAATTAAAGGCGAGCGGGGTCGCGTAAGCGCCCCGCGGGCGGGGATAATATCGCCCCGCGCTC
>JBBSES010000278.1:0-6455 GCA_038239465.1 Gemmatales bacterium | reverse complement strand
CTTTCGCGGGCTGCGCTACACCCGTGGCTACAATCGTGCGCCCCTGCGGGGGCTAAGAACGGCATTTCGGCCCCGGTTGGGGCAAACGAATGTAGCCACGGGTGAAGCGCGGCGCAACGCATGGAAGCAATGCCGCTTCTCATTGCCCCGGCAGGGGCAAACGAATGGCATAGGTGTCTCATCAACTTTCCGCGAAACATAAAGTCGATTTCGGGCATGGTCAAAGTTCCACCGTCCGGCCCGTCTCCGCCGCGCGGTATATCGCCAATATTGCTTCCACGGCGAGCCTTCCTTCACGGCCATCGACGCACGGCGGCCGCCCCTGCTCGATGGCTTGCACGAAGTCGGCCAGCTGGCGTTTGTGGCCCTCGTGCGATATCGCGGCCGGGTTGCTCGATCCGCCCGAGGCGCCCACCTTCTGGGCGAAGCGTTGACGAATGGCCGCGTCTTCGGGCGTCTCAGGCGTCAATTCCCAGCGCAGGATATCTTCCTGTTCGATGACGGCGGTGCCCTTGTCGCCGTGAATGCCGATGGTCTTGGGCAAACCGGGATGCACGCTCGTCGTCGCCTGGATGACGCCGAGGGCGCCGCTGGCGAAGCGCAGGCAGGCGACGGCGGTGTCCTCGACCTCGATGCGTTCGTGGGCCAGGGTGGCGGTGAAGCCGTTGATGTGCGTCGGCCGGCCCATCATCCAGAGCAGAAGATCGACGTTGTGAATCGCCTGGTTCATCAGGGCGCCGCCGCCGTCGAGCGCCATGGTCCCCTTCCAGCCGCCGTCGTCGTAATAGGCTTGCGAACGCCACCATTTGCAGGTGGTCTCGCCGAGCGTGAGACGGCCAAAGCGCCCGGCTTCGACGGCCGCTTTAAGCGTCACGTTGGCGTCGTGAAAGCGCGACGGGAAGATGGTGCAGAGCTTGACGTTCTTGCGGCCGCAGGCGTCGATGATGCGGTCGCAGCGGTCGAGCGTGACTTCCAGCGGCTTTTCGACGACGACGTGCTTGCCCGCGTCGGCGGCGGCGACGGCCGGCTCCATGTGGGCGCCGCTGGCCGTCGTGACGATGACGACATCGACGTCGGGCCGGCGCAACACGGGAGCCAACTCGGGGTAGACCTCGCAGGACAGGCCGAGTTCTTGATTGAGCTTGTGGCCATTCGCGGGGTCGCGGCTAACCAATGCCACCAGGCGCGTGCCCGGCACCTCGGCCAAGGCCCGCGCATGGAAACGAGCGATCATCCCACAACCGACGATGGCGAAACCGAGCATGGCAGGTTCCATGATGACGGGGAAGTCAGCGGCCGAACAGGTTCGGGGATTCCGGCTTCGTCGGTCGGCGTTTGCCCGCGACGGTGGCAGGGGCACTGACGCGCGGCTCCGGCGCTCCCTCCAACGCCTGGCCTTCCCGGGCGGCGTCGAGCCGCGCCTGCGTCTGAGCGGCGTAGTTCTCCGATAGCTCGAAGCCGACCCAGCGGCGTTCCAGTTTCTTGGCCGTCACCAGCGTCGTGCCGCTGCCGGCGAAGGGGTCGAGAACCACTTCGGCGACGTTCGAGCAGGCGCGAATGATACGGCCAAGCAGTTGTTCGGGCATCTGACAGCCGTGCCAGCCCGCGCGTTCCTTGAAGGTGCCGCAGACGCGCGGAAAATACCAGGTGTCTTCGTCGGCGCCGAAAGCATCCGGCACGTCTTGCGGCCGCAGGATCCAGGTATCGTCGGGCAGGCGGCCGCGCGCGTCGGCCCGCGCGTCGGCATAGACTAGCTGCCGGGCCGACGGCACGCGCACTTCTGCGTCGTTGAACGTGAACTCCGTTTCATGCTTCACGAAATAGAACAGGTGCGCGTGGCTGCGGCTGAACTTGTACTTGCAGTTGACGCCAAACGTGTAGTACCAGATGACCCAATTGCGGCAGGTGAAGCCGAGGTCGTTCTGGAAGATGAGCTTCAATTCGGCGGCGTATTCGTCGCCAATGGCCAGCCAAAAGGTGCCGCTCGGCTTGAGGAGACGCTTGACGGCGCCGCCCCAGGCGCGCGTCCAATCGAGGTAATGCTCCTTGGCCCGGCGGTCGTCGTAGACGTCGTAGGCATAGCCGATGTTGAAGGGCGGATCGGCGAAGGCGAGGTCCACGCTTCCCTCGGGCAAGCGGCCCATTCCCTCGACGCAATTCTCGCGGTACAGGCGGTTGAAAGGCATGGGTTGGGTCGTCGTCTCCACGCTTCTTCGAAGCCTCGCTAAACGGGATCCTTAACCTCAATCATACCCCGAACGCCGTGCGTTGGGTCAAGAGGCAGTTGGGACGTTTAGCCGGGCACGGCGGTTATGGCCTCCGACCGCTCCGAAGAAACCGCCGTTTCGACCTCGCTCGGGCTACGGAGATGCCAGAGCCACAGGACTGCCACCAAGGCGATCATGGGCAGCCAGCCGCCAAGGCCGATGACGAGGTCGTAGTTATGCGTTTGATCGAGGTAGCGGCCAAAGATCGGGTGGAACGCCGCCGTCACCAGCCAGGTCGTGGTCGAGAGCGAGCCGCTGATCTTGCCCTGATGCGTCGTCGATAGATCCTGCGTCAACGAGTAGTAAGCCGTGAACGCCCCCAATCCGCCGCAACCGACGAGGAGCAACGCTCCGAGCAGCAACCACCCGGGAGGCAACAGCGCCGCCGCCGTGGTCAGCGTGGTAAGCAGGCAGCAGCCGGCGAAGACGCTCATGCGCGATCGAAACACGGACAGTCCGCGCCGCGCTAGCCAGCCGCTGAGCGCCCCCGCCGTGAGAACGCCGATATCGGCGGCGATGTAATAGAGGGTCGAGAAATGAAGCATGTCCTCGCGGGAGTAGCCGCGCGCCTCGCGCAAAAACTTCGGCATCCAGACGCGGAAGAGATGCCAGTTCAAATTGATGCACACCACCATGATCGCCAGGGCCATGAACCGAGGCGTCAGGAGCAGCTGGAAGTACGACGGGCCGGTGTCACTCGCTCCCGTCGTCGTCGGGGTCGAGGAGCGCAGGTCCGATGGCCGCACGGACCCGAACCAGAGAAAGACCCATAAGCAGCCACCCGCGCCGATGACGAGAAACGGCATCCGCCACGCATTGGGGTCGTGAGTGGTCAGCGCCAAAATCACCTGTGGCGCGATGATGGCCCCCCAGGCCGTGCCGCTCTGCAGCAGACTATTGCCCATCGCCCGGTCGCGCGGTTCGAGGAGTATCTGCACGGTCTTCAAGCCGCACGGGAAATGGCCCGCTTCGAAGAGGCCGAGCATGATGCGCAAGGTCAACAGTTCTTCGTACGTGCGGCTCAACCCGGTCAGGAAGCCGGCCGCCGACCAGCCGACGAGGACGACGGGATAGAGCCAGTAAACGCCGATGCGATCCACGAGCCAGCCGAAGAGGAGGCTGCCCGCCGCGAAGGCCAGTCCGAAACCGAGTTCGAGATTGCCGTATTGCTGGTCGTTCAGCCCGAATTCGCGCTGGATTTCGATGGAGAGGTTGTTGGCGGTCATCCGGTCCATGTAGTTGACGACGGTGGCCAACAGCAGCAGAACGCAGACGTACCACTTCCACGCGGAAGAACGGCCATTGTCGGCCGCCCCGACGGGCGAACCGGCCGGAGAGATCATGGATGACGCCCTTCGGGTGGGAGAGCCGAGGAGGGAACGGGGATGATGCCACAATCACCATAAAGTAATCGAGGATTCCCACGCGCGTCCAGGAACAAAAGCGCTAATACGCATCGTTTGGCCGCAATACCGCTCGTTATTCGATAACCACTGTTTCCACAAAGGTTTTCTTCAACGGCGGCACCGGGCGTGTGAGCGTCGCGCGCACCTGGCATACCGCGTCCGTGGCGTATGCGCGCCAGCGCGTGCCCGCTTGCTTGAGCCGTTGGCCGACGATCGTTTCGCAGGCCGACTCCACCGCCCCCGAGCCGATCATCCAGCCGTTGGCGACGTACGGGGATACTCCATGCGGTGCAGGTTGTCGGTCAGGTAGTTCAGGACTTCCGTGTGCTTTTGCCGCACGCCGGGGTTGCGGGGCAGCGGATGAGCGCGCAGCACCTCGACGATGCGTTGCCCGCCCTCGTGCTTCATCGTGTGACATCAGTTTGTCAGCAGCTTCTAGCGTCGCTCTTCGTCGTCGGAGTGCAGCGTCTGCGCCAGATCGCGCAGAGGGTCGGTCGCGTGCCAAAAGTCCAAGATAAGCACGGGATCGCGCGGGAAGTTGCGGCGCACGAACTCTTCCAGGCCGTTGCCGCCGTCGGTCAAGCCGATCCAGACCTGGGCGTGCTCCATGCCTACTTGACCCGCTTGCGCAGTTGCGTCCCCAGCTCGTCGAGGTCGTACAGGCCCGCCAGGTAGCGCGCCTGCGTGGCGACCTTCGGCGGCGGGTGCGGGCAATCCTCGGGCAACTCCGGCACGGGGTTGTAGACCATGGCCACGTAGGGCATCCGCCCCTCGGCGGCGCCACCGCCGCACGCTTGTTGACCGCTGATGGGAGAAGACAAAGACGCATCGCTGGATCTTCAATTCGTCTTTGCTCGTTGTTGGGACGAGGGGCTCGAGCGGGAGTCGCATTTTTTTTTCGCCATACTCTCGGTTATATTCGGCCCCATGCGACTCCGTCGTTAACGAGCGTTCTCCCTTCCAAGGGCACGAATCGATGCGCGTCATCCTCCGCGAACTACAGTCCGCCAACCGCCGGGCCACGCTGCTGGATGTCCGCGTCGCTTCCGGCGAAACCTCGCGCACCGACCCCTTGACGCTCAGCGAAAGCAGCCGGCTGGCGCTGACCATTCATCCCGACGATGCCCCCGGCTTTCAAGCACGGGTACGCATTGGCAATTTCCTGGTCGCTTCGACGCTGCCGCGCGACCGGGCCGACTTCCTGCTGCGCGAGCCGGACGACCTGCCCGAAGCGGCCGGCCACGTTCTGACCTGCGCCGGCTTCTTGCTCCGTGATTGGGTGGGGCAAACCGACCTGTGCATCGAAGTCTTCGAGGCGGGCCACTGGCGCCGCGCCGTCGAAATCGCGCCGCTCTACGTCGCCGCAGGCAAGCTGGAGCAAGCGGCCTTCGAGGCGCTGTGCCGCGAGATCGCCGACCACTCGGCGGCGGCGCTCCTGGACGTATACGGCAAGACGTTCATCGGCCTCGAAGCGGGCGCGCGTCGGGGTGGCGGCGGCCCGCCGGTCGCCGAGTTGGAGCGCCTGCGCCAGACCACGCAACGCCTCGAAGGCGCCCTGCGCGACATCGCCCGTCAGCCGGCCTATCGCTTGAAATCGCGGCGCATCCGCGAACCGGCGCTCGCGGGCCAGGGCGTTTCCGACTTGACGCTCGAAGAAGCGTGCGTCGATCCCACGCTCGCGGTATCGCACCCCGGCGGCGTCTCCTTCCGGGAACAGGTGCGCGAGGTGGCGTCGCCGCACTTCAACTTGACCGAACACCGCATCCTCTCCGGCTTCGTGGCTTTCCTGACGCGGCAGCTGGGCGACCTGCGCGGCCGGCTGCTGCGCGACGTGAAGCTGCGCGAGGAGCGCCGCGCTTACCGCCAGCGCCGCGACGCCAGCGGCGAGCGCAGCTGGTGGGAAACCGAGGATTTACCGCGGATCGAAGAGTTGAACCGCCTGCTGGCCAGCTTGGCCACGCTCGACCGCGAACTGGCTGGACTATGGCGTTACCCCTTCTTGACGCGCGGCGCCGTGCTGCACGAGGAGCCGGCCGCCACGCCGCTGTTCCGCGCCCGCCGGGCCTATGCCGACGCCTATCAAACGATGGTGTCGCACTTCCGGGCCTATCGCTTCCGTCTCGACGAAGAGCATCTGCTGACGCGCGCCAAGGCGCTGCCGGTGCTGTACGAATGGTGGTGCGTGCTGCAAGTGCTGCGCGGCCTGCAGGGGGCGCTGCGCCTGGCGGTGCTGCCGTCTTCGTCCCACGGGTCGCCCTTTCAATCGTTGCGCGAGGACCGCGATTGCTTCGTCGTCGAGTTCGCCGCCGATCAGCGCGTCGATTTCGTCGATGGGGCCGGCCGACTGGTGCGCATGCGCTATCACCCCAGCTATCGCTCGCGCGCCGACAGCAGGGGATTGAGCCACGGCTGGCTCGGCCGCGAACGGGAACGCACGCCCGACGTGTCGGTGGAGATTTACGCCGGTGCCGACGCCGCGCAACCCCCGGAATTGATTCTCGTCTTCGACGCCAAGTATTCCTCGACGCCGCACCCCGAAAAGTTGCGCGAGGTCAAGGATCGCTACGACCGCGTCGGCATCTACCGCACGGGCCGCGTGCTGTCGCGGCAGGTGTGGGCGCTCACGCCGGCGGCGCCGCCCTACCCCGGCGCCTCGCTACCCGATTGTGCCCCGTATTGCACCGTGGACAACGAAGGCTTCTGGTCCGACGACTTCGACATGACGAGTTGTGTCGCCGGCGCCATTCAGACGAAACCGCTTTTGATGGAGGGGCGCAGTCCG